>NZ_JBFUBG010000025.1:0-69298 GCF_056405875.1 Rhizobium sp. P1_E6
CCCCTGGTGGTTCGAAGGCCTACGAAATCCTTTCCGTTTCCTGGGGCTGATCGCCCGCGCCTTTCTCCGCGAGAGCAGCCAGTGCCGGATATCAGTGACGTCGAGATCATCGCGCCCAACCTGAAACGCCGGCTCTCCGGCGTTACGTCCACGATTGTTCAGTTGATCCCCTGCCAGATCCGGCTGGGGATCAGGATCGCAGCCCTCGGCCCCGGTCTTCCGCCACAGCTTCCGCGCCTGAAATGGCCGCAGCTATCAGGCCTCTGGCGTGCGCCCGCCGGGCGCCGCCATCGCGTCTGGCATGCGCGCCGCAACAATGAAATGGCGGCGGGTATCCTGATGCGGCAGGTATTGCGCATGCCGCTGAAGCTCGTCTTCACCTCAGCCGCCCAGCGCCGCCACACGTCCTATACCCGCTGGCTTATCCGCCAGATGGATGCGGTCATCGCCACCAGCAGCCGTTCCGGCTCCTTCCTCAAGGTGCCGCACACAGTCATCCAGCACGGCGTCGATCTCGAACTTTTCCATCCGCCCGAGGGGGCTGACGACACGATAGCCGCAACCGGCCTGCCCGGCCGTTACCTCGTCGGCTGCTTCGGCCGCGTGCGCCATCAGAAGGGCACGGACCTTTTCGTCCAGGCGATGATCGCGCTCTTGCCGCAGCATCCGGACTGGACAGCCGTCATTTCCGGCCGCGTCACGTCGGAACATACGGCATTCGCCGACAAACTGAAGGCAGACATTGCTGCAGCCGGTCTTACCGACCGCATCGTCTTCCTCGGCGAAGTGCCTGATATCAAGGTCTGGTATCGCCGCCTGACGCTCTATGTCGCCCCCTCCCGCAACGAAGGCTTCGGCCTGACGCCGCTGGAGGCCATGGCTTCGAAAACAGCAGTTGTGGCCTCTGACGCCGGCGCTTATGCCGAAATGATCGCGTCCGGCGAGAACGGCATCATCGTACCATCAGGCGATGGCGACGCCCTGACGACAGCGATCGCCACCTATCTTGCCGATCCCACCCTCGCCGCTGCACAGGGTGAGACAGCCCTGCGGCACGTGCAGGAAAATTTCGCGCTGGAAAAGGAAGCGACGGCGATCAACCGGATTTACCAGCAGCTTCTCGACGCGTAAGCCGTTCGTGAGTGACAACAGACATATCAGGCAGGCAGGGACACGGTGATATCGACCGCAAACAATAACGAAACCCTGGTCAACGTGCTCTGCATGAAGTGGGGAACGCTCTACGGCGCCGAATACGTCAACAATCTCTATCGCGGCGTCAAACGGCACCTGAAGCGTCCGCATCGTTACGTCTGCTTCACCGACAATGCGGCAGGCCTCGACGCGGGTATCGAAACCTTCCCCCTGCCGGAGCTTGGTCTGCCCGCGGGCGCCAAGGATCGCCGCTGGCAGAAGCTTGCGCTCTTCCGCCGCGAGCTTGCCGATCTCAGGGGCATCGCCCTCTTCCTCGATCTGGACCTCGTCATCGTCGACGATCTGGAGCCGCTTTTCCAGCATCCCGGCAAATTCTTCATCATCCGCGACGACGATCTTTTCCGGCCAAAGCCACTGCGCAAACTCAAACCCACCCGCGACAAATTCCTGGCCTCAGTCGGCAACAGCTCGGTCTTCCGCTACGAGATCGGCGCCCACGCCTATATTCTCGACACCTACGTCGCCGATCCGGTGGCGGCCATGTCGAACTACGAGATTTCCCAGCAGTTCCAGAGCGCACAGCTCGCAGCGCATGGACATCTGCAATACTGGCCGCGCGAATGGTGCGTGAGCTTCAAGAACGCCTGCGTACCGCACAATATCCAGAGCTTCTGGCGCGATCCTGAGCTGCCGCCGGGCGCAAAGATCGTCGTCTTCGCCGGCAATCCGAAAATGAGCGAGGCCTTTGAGGGCGGCGGACAGAAATGGTATCGCCGCATCGGCAATACAGAGTGGCTGAGCGAGGCCTGGCGCGGGTCGAGCGTGCCGATTTAAGTCGGCATGCTCTCGTTATTCTCTGATGCGCATTCCCGACGGAAAACCGCTTCACACTTTTCCTGGAAATGCTTTTAAAGTTCTACCAGCCCGAGCTTCTTCACCTGTCGGATCGTCAGCATGGTGCGAACGGTATCGACATGCTCGTTGGCCGTCAGTACCTCGATAACGAAATCCTGGAAACGGGTGAGGTTTTGGGCCACGCAATGCAGCAGGAAATCGCTGTCGCCGGAAACCATCCACGCCTGGCGCACCAGCGACCACTCGGCGGTGGCAGCGGCAAAGGCCTTTAGATTGGCTTCGGACTGATGCTTGAGGCCGACCATGCAGAAGGCGACGAGATCGAGCCCGAGCTTCGGGCTGTTCAGCATCGCGTGGTATCCTTCGATGACACCAGCCTCTTCGAGCTTGCGCACCCGGCGCAGGCAGGGCGGCGCTGAAATTCCCACCCGGTCGGCAAGCTCAACGTTGGTCATGCGGCCATCTGACTGCAGTTCCCGCAAAATCTTTATGTCGATGACGTCAAGTTCAGCGCGAACCACGCTTAGGCCTTTCTTTAATTCCCCGCGCGCAGCTTCTATATAAAGCCACGGAATACGCAAGAAAGTTTCAGTCGGATGACGGAATCTTGCACATCGCCTGTATTTGCCTTGTTGGTAATGCAAGGCTGCCCTTGAATAAAAGCATTGGTCGTTCATAAATGGCGATGGGATCGCGAAACGGCCTTATTCGCCTCTTAGCCGCCGCATCCTGCCAGTCGAAAGGAAATTCCATGTCTGCCCGCCATACCAAGGTGCTCATCATCGGCTCCGGACCTGCCGGTTATACGGCAGCGGTCTATGCCGCGCGCGCCATGCTGAAACCGGTTTTGATCGCCGGTCTCGAACAGGGTGGCCAGCTCATGATCACCACCGACGTCGAAAACTATCCGGGCTTTGCCGACCCCATACAGGGTCCCTGGCTGATGGATCAGATGCTGCAGCAGGCCCAGCATGTCGGCGCCGAAATCGTCAACGACCTCGTGACCGAAGTCGATCTCAACCAGCGCCCCTTCGTTGCCCGCACCGATAGCGGCCAGGTCTGGACCGCCGATACGCTTGTTATCGCGACAGGCGCCAAGGCCAAGTGGCTCGGTATCGAAAGCGAGCAGCATTTCCAGGGTTTTGGCGTTTCTGCCTGCGCCACCTGCGATGGCTTCTTCTATCGCAACAAGGATGTGATCGTGGTCGGCGGCGGCAACAGCGCCGTCGAGGAAGCGCTCTATCTCTCCAACATCGCGAAGTCGGTCACCGTCGTGCATCGCCGCGACGGCTTCCGCGCGGAAAAGATCCTGCAGGAACGCCTTTTCTCCAAGGAGAACGTCAAGATTCTCTGGAATACCGAGGTCGCCGAGATCACGGGCACGCCGGCAAAGCCCCCCATGCCGCCGTCCGTTTCCGGTGCTCGCCTGCGCGATACGCGCACCGGTGTCGTCACCGATGTCGTCATTGACGGCGTCTTCGTGGCGATCGGTCACGCGCCGGCAACCGAACTTTTCAAGGGCAAACTGAAGCTGAAGGACAATGGCTATCTCTGGACCGCACCGGACTCGACTGCGACCAGCCTGGAGGGTGTCTATGCCGCAGGCGACGTGACGGACGATACATTCCGCCAGGCGATCACCGCCGCAGGCTTGGGATGCATGGCCGCCCTCGAGGCAGAACGTTATCTGACGGGCCATATGCCCGTTGCCGTAGCAGCGGAGTAATAGTGGCATGAGGGGTGGGGGAATGCCATTGGACTGGGACAAGCTGCGTATTTTTCACGCAGCTGCCGAAGCCGGATCGTTTACGCATGCGGCCGACAAGCTTCATCTGTCCCAGTCAGCGATCAGCCGTCAGGTCAGCGCGCTCGAGCAGGATGTGGGTACCAAGCTCTTCCACCGCCATGCGCGCGGCCTGATCCTCACCGAACAGGGCGAGTTGCTTTACCGCACCGCCCATGACGTGCTGCTGAAGCTCGAAACCGTGAAGATGCAGTTGACCGAGACGACGGAAACGCCGTCCGGCAAGCTGCGCGTCACCACCACGGTCGGTCTCGGCCAGGGCTGGCTGACCGACAAGATCCAGGAATTCCTGCAGCTCTATCCTGACGTTCAGATCCAGCTCATCCTCGACAACGAGGAAGTGGATGTGAACATGCGTCATGCCGATTGCGCCATCCGCCTTCGCCAGCCGCAGCAGTCCGATCTCATCCAGCGCAAGCTCTTCACCGTGCATATGCACGTCTATGCGGCCCCCTCCTACATCAATCGCCACGGCGAGCCGCAGACGATTGAGGATCTGGACAACCACCGCATCATCACCTTCGGCGAACCGGCGCCGAATTACCTGCTCGACGTCAACTGGCTGGAAATCGCCGGCCGCTCGTCGGACAACAAGCGCATTCCGCACCTGCAGATCAACAGCCAGACCTCCATCAAGCGCGCCTGCCTGCTTGGCATCGGCATTGCCTGCCTGCCGGATTATATTGTCGGCCGAGACCCGGGTCTGATCCAGCTGGCGATCAATGCCGACGTTCCCTCCTTCGATACCTATTTCTGCTATCCGGACGAGATCAAGAACGCCGCCAAGCTGAAGGCTTTCCGCGATTTCATCGTCAGCAAGGCCCGCAACTGGAACTTCTGATTTCCACTTTTACGGAATGAATTTCAAATCATGCAGCCCACGCATGACTGACATGCACAAAAAAGGGTTGCCGTTTGCTCATTAAAGCACCATATCGCTTATAGCTGATGCACACGGTGGCTTTTCCTCCCAGTTCCACCGCATTAGCTGTTCCCCTCTGGAGGTTTTTGACCTTCACACTTATAAGGGCCCTGGTTTTCCGGTGGCCCTCTTTTTTTGCCTGAATTTTACCTTTTGCCTCAATTTTTGTCGGCAGATACCGCAATGCGGAAAAATTTGTGCAGTGCATAGCTGGCATGCACAAAAAACTATTGAAAGCTGCACAAGGAAGCACCATATCGCACATAGCTGATGCATTTGGTGGTTTCTCTCCCAGTGCCACCGCGTTGGCTGTTCCCCTCTGGAGGTTTTTGACCTTCACACTTAAAAGGGCCCTGGTTTTTCCGGTGRCCCTCTTTTTTTGCCCGTTTTTTTAGCAGCCTGAGAAAAACTCCAGCTCACGCCTCCGTGATTTGCATATCGAAAATCGTCGATCCATATATCGAGAAAATCCGATTTATACTTCGATGAACGACGATGGACAAAGACGAGATTCTCAAGGCGCTGGCCAACCCTGCCCGGATGGACATCCTCAACTGGCTCAAGAACCCGGAAGAGCACTTTCCGACGCAGGAACACCCGTTTGAAATGGGCGTCTGCGCCAGCCAGTTCGAACGCTGCGGCCTTTCCCAGTCCACGGTGTCTGCGCACCTGGGCACCCTTCACCGCGCCGGCCTCGTCACCAGCAAGCGCGTCGGCCAATGGATCTTCTACAAGCGCAATGAAGAAACGATCGCGACCTTCCTCCAGCAGCTAACGCAGGATCTGTAATCATGCCCCTTGCCCTGCTCGTTCTTGCCTTGAGCTCTTTTGCGATAGGCACCACCGAATTTGTCATCATGGGCCTTCTGCCGGAAGTCGCAGCCGACCTCTCTGTCACGATCCCTGAGGCCGGCTGGCTGGTGACGGGTTATGCGCTGGCCGTCGCACTCGGCGCGCCCATCATGGCAGTCTCGACCGCCAAGCTGAAGCGTCGCTCGGCCCTTATCATGCTGATGGCCTTCTTCATCGCCGGCAACCTGCTCTGCGCCATTGCCCCTAACTACTGGGTGCTGATGATCGCTCGCATCGTTACCGCCCTTTGCCACGGCGCCTTCTTCGGCATTGGTTCGATCGTGGCGGCCAATCTCGTCAGCGAAGACCGTAAGGCCCGCGCCGTGGCCTTGATGTTTACCGGCCTGACGCTGGCAAATGTGCTGGGCGTCCCGCTCGGCACCGCGATCGGTCAGGCCTATGGTTGGCGCTCCACCTTCTGGGTGGTCACTGTCATAGGCATCGTCACCATCGCCGGCCTGATCGCAATCCTGCCAAAAGACAAAAAGGAAGAGCAGAGCAGCATCCTGCGAGAGATCGCCGCACTGCGGAATGGCCGCCTCTGGATGGCGCTGTCGGTCACCGTCTTCTTCTCGGCGTCGATGTTCACGCTGTTCACCTATATCGCCCCGCTGCTACGTGACGTCACCGGCGTCTCGCCTGAAGGTGTCACCTGGACACTGTTCCTGATCGGCCTTGGTCTGACGGTCGGCAATCTTATCGGTGGCAAGCTGGCGGACTGGCGTCTTGGCGCCACCCTCGCCGGCGTCTTTGCCGCTATCGCCCTCACCTCCGCAGTCTTCTTCTATACGAGCCGCTTCTTTATCCCGGCGGAAATCACCCTCTTCTTGTGGGCAGCGGCAAGCTTTGCAGCCGTGCCCGCCCTGCAGGTCGGCGTGGTGGGTTTCGGCAAGGATGCGCCCAATCTCGTCTCGACCATCAATATCGGCGCCTTCAACACTGGCAATGCTCTTGGCGMCTGGGTCGGCGGCATGGTCATCGATGCCGGCCTCGATCTCACCCGCGTTCCCCTCGCCGCATCCGCCATGGCCCTCATCGGCCTTACCGCCACTGTTCTCACCTATCTCTCCGGCCGGGCGCAGACTGCCCCCGCTGCCGCCGAGTAATCCCCCCAAGAAGAAAGGACCTTTCATGGCCAAGCTTTTCCAGCCGACGCAGATCGGCGATATTGCCCTCAAGAACCATATCGTCATGGCGCCGCTCACCCGTAACCGCTCGCCGGGCGCAATCCCGAATGACGTGAACGTCGAATATTATAGCCAGCGCGCCACTGCTGGCCTGATCATCACCGAGGCGACCGCCATCACGCATCAGGGCCAGGGTTATGCCGATGTTCCCGGCCTCTACAGCAAGGAAGCACTCGACGGCTGGAAGCGCGTGACGGATGCAGTCCATGCCGAAGGCGGCAAGATCGTCGTGCAGATGTGGCACGTCGGCCGTATTTCCCACACCACGCTGCAGCCTGATAACGGCAAGCCGGTCTCCTCGACGAACCGTGTCGCCAAGGCGAAGACCTATCTCGTCAACGCTGATGGCACCGGCGCCTTCGCCGATACTTCCGAGCCCCGCGCGCTCGAGGCCTCTGAAATCCCCGGCATCATCGAGGATTATCGCAAGGCGGCCCGTGCTGCGATCGATGCTGGCTTTGATGGTGTCGAGATCCACGGTGCCAACGGCTACCTGCTCGATCAGTTCATGCGCGACGGCGTCAACGACCGCACCGACGAATATGGCGGCTCGATCGAAAACCGCACCCGCTTCACCTTCCAGGTCGTCGAGGCAGTAACCAGGGAAATCGGCGCCCGCCGCACCRCAATCCGCATTTCGCCGGTCACGCCCTCGGGCGAATCCTATGATTCCAACCCGCAGGCGCTCTTCACCCATGTTATCGAAGGCCTCGCCAAGTACGACCTAGCCTATATCCATGTCGTGGAAGGCCAGACCGGAGGCGAGCGCGATTATCGCCAGGGCGACAACCCGTCCTTCGACTACAAGGCGCTGCGCGCTGCCTATGAAAAGGCCGGCGGCAAAGCTGCCTGGATGGTCAACAACGGCTATGTCAGGGACATGGCGATCGAAACCGTCGAAACCGGCAAGGCCGATCTCGTCGCCTTCGGGAAGCCCTTCATCTCCAATCCTGACCTCGTCGAGCGTCTGGAAAAGAACCTGCCGCTCAACACGCCGGATCAGTCCACTTTCTACGGTGGCGGCGCCAAGGGCTATATTGACTATCCGCTGCTCGAAAAGGTCGCCTGATCTTTCACGAAACGAAATCCCGCCATCCGGCGGGATTTCCATTTCTGCGAGTCACCGCTAGCATGCGGCTCATGTTCTCGCCCTATCTCGAACGCTGGTCGCTGACAACAGACGGCGAACCCATCATCACCCATTCAAGCCGCCTCCTGCCGGTCATCTGGCGGGACAATAGAGCCATGCTGAAAGTCGCAACTCACAGCAGCGAGCGCGAAGGCGCATTGCTGATGCAGTGGTGGAACGGCGATGGCGCGGCTCACGTCTATGCCCAGGAGGATGACGCGGTGCTGCTGGAACGCGCTGCGGATAAACGCTCACTGCTGCAGATGGCAATGAACGGCGAGGATGACGAGGCAAGCCGCATCATGGTCCGCACAGCGGCAAAGCTGCATACGCCGCGCCCGACACCCCTTCACGACTCCACGCCGTTAAAGCGCTGGTTCCGCGATCTGGAGCCAGCTGCACTCACCCACAGCGGCACCTTTGCCGAGTGCTGGAAGATCGCAAGCGCCCTGCTGGCCGATCCACAGCAGCTCAGCATTCTTCACGGCGACATCCACCACCGCAACATCCTCGACTTCGGCGAACGGGGCTGGCTGGCGATCGATCCCAAGCGTCTTTATGGCGAACGTGGCTACGACTTTGCCAATATCTTTGCCAACGAAGACCTGCCGACCACAACGGATCCTGCCCGTCTGAGGCGTCAGCTTCCGATCGTCTCCGAGGGGGCCGATATCGAGCCATCAAGGCTGCTCAAGTGGATCGTCGCCTATTCCGGCCTTTCCTCCGCCTGGTTCCTCGAAGATGATGACCACGTCTCGGCGGAAAAGCCTCTGACGGTCGCCCGCATCGCGCTTGCCGAACTCGCTTAACTTGCCTTCTCGCCATGGGAGAGAAGCGCCGCCGTCGTCGTTGAACGTGCCTCCGGCAGGGATCCCTGTGCGATAAGCGTGGCCTGAACGGCCTCGTCGATAGGAGTGTGCGGCTCGGTTCCGAGTTCGGTGACCAGCTTGTCGTTTCTCATGCGCAGCGATACTTTCCAGAGATAACGCATCTCCTTCAATTCATGCATGACAGTCATGAAGGGAGCAAGCAGCGGCACGATGAACCACGGAAAACGGCTGACCCTCGCCTTGCCGCCGGCAACGCGCCTGACCGCCTCCGCCATTTGCCGGCCATCACCATCCCAGAAGCCGTTCATGTGATAGCAGGCGAAAGCCGGCAGGCGCTCGGCCCGCTCGACGAGCTGCACCATCGTCTCGGCGACGTCGGGCAGATAGGCCCATTGGTGCCCGATGCCGGGCATTGCCGGATTTTTGATGATACCAACAGGCTTGCCCGGCGTGGCGAAAGCGGCGGAGAACCAGCTGTTGCCCGTGGCGCCGGGTCCGAAGAAATCCCCTGCCCGCACGACGATGACACCGATGCCGGTTTCAGAAGCTGCCTTCAATCGCTTCTCCATCTCGACACGGATCTTGCCCTTCTTCGTCACCGGATGCTGCGGGCTGTCCTCGGTCACGACGCCGAAGGCGTCCGGCCCGAAATTATAGACCGTGCCCGGCAGCACGATGCGGGCGCCGACGGCGCGGGCCGCGGCAATCGTATTGTCCAGCATCGGCAGAACCAGCTTCTCCCAGTCGCGATAGCCTGGCGGATTGACGGCATGGACGATCAGGCTTGCGCCCTCCGCGGCCTTGCGCACATCGGCCGCGTTCATCGCGTCGCCCTGCACCCACTCGAAACCCTGCTCACTCCCCTTCGCAGCGTTTCGGTTGAGCGCCCTCACCTTCCAGCCGCGCGCCTGCAGCTTGCGGGCGACGGCGCCGCCTATGCCGCCGGTAGCGCCGAGAACAAGCGCCAGCTTCCTGTCCTGATATTCGCTGCTCATGATCATCTCCTTGTTCGATGAGACGACTATGCGTCCATGAGCAGATAAACAAAATTGACGAAATAAGTTGCATAGCTATACATAATTATATGGACACCGAACCAAGCTGGGATTTCTACCGCTCCTTTCTCACCGTACTCCGCCACGGATCGCTTTCGGCTGCGGCTCGCGAGCTCGGTCTGACGCAGCCGACGATCGGTCGCCATATTGATGCTCTGGAAGAAGCGGTCGGCGCCGAGCTTTTCATCCGCTCGTCAAACGGCCTGCTGCCGACCGACGTGGCGCTCGATCTGCAACCCTATGCGGAAACACTGGCGACAACAGCCGCTGCACTTCTGCGCACGGCATCCAGCCGGCGCGACACGGTGGAAGGCACCGTGCGCATCAGCGCCAGCGAGGTGATGGGCATCGAAGTGCTGCCGCCGATCATCGCCGATCTGCAGGAAGCATATCCCGGATTGCAGGTGGAGCTGTCGGCCTCCGATACGCTGGAAGACCTCATGAATCGCGAAGCGGACATTGCCGTGCGCATGGCCGAGCCACAGCAGGATGCGCTGCTGGTGCGCCGCATCGGCGATATCCCGCTCGGCTTTCACGCGCATCGCCGTTATCTGGAGCGCCACGGCACGCCTCAGACCATGTCCGAGCTCGCCGGCCATCGCCTCATCGGCTTCGACCGGCAGACGGCCTATATCCGCATGATGCGCAAACTCTACCCGCTGGCGGATGAACTCACCTATGCCTTCCGCACCAGCAACCATCTCGCGCATCTGGCCGCCATCCGCGCCGGTATAGGCATTGGTATCTGCCAGACGGGACTTGTCCGTCCGAACCCCGATCTCGTCCACATTCTGGCTGAAGAATTCGAAATCCCGCTCGGCACATGGGTCGCGATGCACGAGAGCCTCAAGACCGCTCCCCGCTGCCGCGTCACCTTCGACGCGCTGGTGAAGGGGCTGCTGAACTATATCAGGTCATGCACGGAAGCGCGCGTCTGACAACACATCCGATGAGGCCGCAAGGCCGACGACACTATCAGGGCTCGGGCGAAACCTCGGGGGGGTGGCTCTTCGAAACCCCGTCCACGACCTCTGTTTCCGGACGATCACCGCCTTCGGCATATTCCTCATGCCACTTGCCTTGGGCGTCCTGCCAGCTGATCTCGGCGGAATCGCCGCCGACCTGCTGCTCGGCCGCGACGATACGGGCAGCCTCCAGCGCTTCGGCATGGGACGGAAATGCTTCGGAATAGACGTCTCCGAGCTTGTAGGCCCAGCCGCCGTCATGCGGCACGACTTCGTAGACCACCTTGACCATGCATGTCTCTCCTCTTCTTCTTGCGCATCCGTCCGCTTCCGGATCGGCTCCGGTTCCAGCGCGGGTCGCTTGAGAAGATTTCGAGGACGCCGCGATCTGTTTGCCGGCTGCCGTATGACAGGCAGTATTCCATTAAACGCTGAAGACTGCAAATTTCATCGACCACGGGTGTGCTTGCGAAGAAAATACATCGGCCTAGATTTCGCAGAAGAATCAAAATCGGCACTGGTGGCGGAAATGGCATTGCACCTTAAAGAAGAAAAATTTCTGATCGTGGCCGCAGTCGTCGCGGTTATCGCCTACCTGCTGGAACATGCGCTGATGGAGGGCGGCAGGGGGATCGCTCTTGCTGCGGCGGTGGCGCTGATTGCGACCATCGTTCTCGCCTC
The DNA here is from genome assembly GCF_056405875.1 of Rhizobium sp. P1_E6. Lineage (NCBI taxonomy): Bacteria > Pseudomonadati > Pseudomonadota > Alphaproteobacteria > Hyphomicrobiales > Rhizobiaceae > Rhizobium > Rhizobium sp. P1_E6. The sequence goes on from NZ_JBFUBG010000025.1 coordinate 11,436, forward strand.
CATGCGCGTCGCCCACCATGCCGAGCTCTTGGCCGTCAAGGTTGGCGATCCCTATGGTACGATGATCCTGACACTCTCGGCCGTCGCCGTTGAGGTGATCATCCTCGCCATCATGATGAACAGCGAGGATAGCTCGCCGACCCTGGTGCGTGACACGATCTATTCGGCGCTCATGCTCGATATCAACGGCATTCTTGGCCTTGCCGCTCTGCTCGGTGGCCTTAAGCATGGCGAGCAGCCCTATAACGACAACTCGGGCAAGACCTATGGCGTGATGATCCTGACGGCCATGGGCATCTCGATGATCGTTCCGGAATTCGTGCCTCATGACAAATGGCACTATTATTCCGGCTTCACCATCATAGCGATGATCGCCCTCTATGGCCTGTTCCTCCGTATGCAGGTCGGTCAGCACAGTTACTTCTTCTCCTACAGCTATCCGCGCTCGGAACGGCAAAAGGAACATCCCGACGAACACCATCAAGAAGGTTCGGTCGCGACCTCGATCACGATCATTCTCATCGGCGTCGTCATCATCGGCACGCTTGCCGAATTCATGTCGGGCTTCATGACCGAGGGCCTGCGGGACACCGGCGCACCGATCGCTGTGACCGCCATTGTCGTTGCGGCAATCTCTGCCGCACCGGAAATCCTGACAGCGCTGCGGGCAGCACTCCGCAACCGCATGCAGGCGACCGTGAACATCGCCATGGGCGCTTCGCTGTCGACCGTCATTCTCACCGTACCTGTCATGGAAGCGATCGCGCTCTATACCGGCCAGCCCTTCGTCATGGCCATGTCGCCGGTGCAGACCGTGATGGTGGCGATTACTCTGATTGCCGCCGCCATCAACCTCAACGACGGCGAGACGAATGCCATCGAAGGCATGACCCATTTCATCCTCTTCGCCACCTTCATCATGCTGACGGCGATCGGACTTTGAATCTGAAATCAGCGACTTAACGCGACAAGCGGATTCATTTTCGCAGCGCGTTAAACCAGAAGGTCAGGCAAACAAAAAGCCCACCATCTCCGGCGGGCTTTTTCAATGAGACTGGCAGTCGCCGATTACTTGCAGGCGCCGCAGAAGCGCTGGATGCGGCGGCACGCTTCTTCCAGAAGGTCTTCCGAGGTCGCGTAGGAGATGCGGAAGTTCGGGCCGAGGCCGAAGGCCGARCCGTGAACSACGGCRACGCCTTCCGATTCCAGCARYTCSGTGACGAAGTCYTCGTCGGTCTCGATSACCTTGCCSGACGGMGCCGTCTTGCCGATCAGRCCCTTGCACGACGGATAGACGTAGAAGGCGCCTTCCGGAACCGGGCAGGAAATGCCCTTGGCCTGRTTYAGCATGGARACSACSAGATCGCGGCGACCTTCGAAGATCTTCTTGTTGGCCGGGATGAAGTCCTGCGGGCCGTTCAGCGCCTCGACGGCTGCCCACTGGGCGATCGACGTCGTGCCCGAGGTCTGCTGGCCCTGGATCATATCCATCGCTTTGATGAGCTGGATCGGGCCGGCCGCATAACCGATACGCCAGCCGGTCATGGCATAGGCCTTGGAGACGCCGTTCATCGTCAGCGTACGATCGTAAAGCGACGGCTCGACTTCCACCGGGGTCGCGAACTTGAAGTCGCCATAGGTCAGGTGYTCGTACATGTCGTCGGTCAGCACCCAGACATKCGGATGCTTGACSAGMACGTCCGTCAGYGCCTTCAGCTCGTCATGCGTATAGGCAGCGCCCGACGGGTTSGACGGCGAGTTGAACATGAACCACTTGGTCTTCGGCGTGATCGCCTTTTCGAGATCGGCAGCCTGGAGCTTGAAGTTGTTCTCCTGCGTCGTCGCGACGAAAACCGGCGTGCCGCCGCAAAGGGCAACGATCTCGGGATAGGAAACCCAATAGGGTGTCGGGATGACCACTTCGTCGCCGGCATTCAGCGTCGCCATGAAGGCGTTGAAGAGAATGTGCTTGCCGCCGGTGCCGACGATCGTCTGCTCCCAGCTATAGTCGAGATTGTTCTCGCGCTTGAACTTGGCGGCAATCGCCTTGCGCAGTTCCGGGATACCCGAGATCGGCGTGTACTTGGTTTCGCCGCGGCGGATCGCGTCGATCGCTGCTTCCTTGATATTATCGGGCGTATCGAAATCCGGCTCGCCGGCGCCAAGCCCGATCACGTCACGTCCTTTTGCTTTCAGCTCGCGCGCTTTCTGGGCGACGGCGATGGTGGCTGAAGGCTTCACGCGGGAAAGGGCATCGGCAAGGAAGGCCATGATATCGGTCCTACAAGGTTGAAACGGGCAGAAGGCCGGGACCGGAGTTCTGCGCTAAGCTCTATGTCCAATGTATGACATCATTTCAAGCGCAAAGGCGTGATGGGGACAATGATTCTTATTGATCAATTGCCTCAGCTGCACCCTGAAATCTGAACCGGCCTTCGCCGACCGTATGCGGTCGGCTCGCTCAGCGTCTGAAGAACTTGAATCAGTTTCTGAAGCCGGCTCTGTTTTATTCCTTAAAATCAAGGTTATCGCCCGTTTACCATTTGCCACGATTAAGCCGCAACAAATGCTGCGGCATGCCGCAATTCGGTCGTGAGAGCGCCGAGATCAAACCGGTATTCTACCACCATCCGACATTGGTCATTGAGGGTATGCCATGTTTCTGGAAGACGAGCGCGCTGCGGGACGCCTGCGCGCAAGCCGGGTTTCCCTGTCGCTGATGGTGGCAGTCATTACTTTCGCATGCTGCGTCGTTGCGACGTTCGGCCTTTTTTCAGTCGCCGAAGCAGCACCGCCCATGGCCTCCAGCGCCCTTCAGCCAAGCCATGCCGACCAGACGATCACCCAGGGCCTGACTGTACTTTTTGCCGCTTTCGTCGCCGCGAACGGTTTTGCCATCTGGCTGCGGCGCATCAAGGGTCTCGTTGTTTCCGGAGGCAAGCGCGATGCCCGGTAAATCGCGGCGGACAAGCTGGAACGATGATGAAGACGTGTTCGAGCCGCTGCCGACCTACATGGAGCTTGCCATGGCTGCCGCGGTGGCCCACGAAACGCCGACAGCACCGCAGAGACCCCGCCTCCCCGGACTTTCGATCATCGAGAAACTGGTCGCCGTCGGCATCGTGTGCCTTGCCTTCTACGGCATGGCGCTGATCGGCTGCGGGCTTTTCCTGAAGGCTGAAGCGAAGCGCACCGGCTTCGTCACACAAAGGATGATGAGTGCGGAGCTGCAATATGCTGACTTCGATACCCGCTTCCCTCCCCGTGTGACCAACTGACCTCCTCTCATTCAACCCGAGAACACAAAACCGTTATGGGCTCCCCAATACGGTTGAAGCGTCCCATGCCCCGCGCCACCTTCTCATGGAATTGACGACGGGGATTATGATGGACGCCATTTCGACATTCCGTTTTGCCGCGCTGCTCGCCACCTTTGCAGGTCCCGCCCTTGCCCAGAGCGGGGATATCGTAAAGACGCAGGAAGTCTCGGTTCGTGTCGAGAAGCTCGCCGAGGGACTGGAACACCCCTGGGCAGTCGAGGTCCTGCCTGACGGCAGCTATATTGTCACGGAGCGACCGGGACGGCTGCGCATTATCCGCGACGGCAAGATCTCCGACCCGGTCAGCGGCGTGCCCCAGGTCAGCGCCCGCGGTCAGGGTGGTCTCATGGATGTCGCGCTTGCCCCGGATTTCGCCACCAGCCGCAGACTCTATCTGACCGCAGCAACCACCAGCAACAGAGGTTCCGGTACGGAAGTGTTCAGCGCCACGCTGTCATCAGACGAAAAAAGCCTGGAGAACGTCACGCCCATCTTCACCATGCGGCGCTTTACCCGCGGCAACATCCAGTACGGCTCGCGCATCGCGATCGCCGGCGATGGCTCGCTGTTCATCAGCATCGGCGATCGCGGCAACCGCGACCGTTCGCAGGACTGGAAGGATGACGCCGGCTCCATCGTCCGCCTCAATGCCGATGGCAGCATACCCGCCGACAATCCCTTCAAGGACGGCCGCAAGGCCCTGCCGGAAATCTGGTCCAAAGGCCACCGCAACCCGCAGGGTATCACTTTCGACAGCGCCGACGGCAAGCTCTACACGGTCGAGCATGGCGCGCGCGGCGGCGACGAAATCAACAATCCCGAGCCCGGCAAGAATTACGGCTGGCCGATCATCACCTACGGCCGCGACTATTCCGGCGCCAAGATCGGCGAAGGAACCGCCAAGCGGGGACTTGAACAGCCCCTCCACTACTGGGATCCGTCGATCGCTCCGGGCGCTCTCGCCATCTATCGCGGCAAGATGTTTCCGGAATGGAACGGCAACTTCATCGTCGCCGCCCTGAAGTTCCAGTTGCTGTCGCGCATGCAGCGGGATGCGAGCGGCGCCTTCACCGCCGAGGAGCGCATGTTCGAAGGCGATTATGGCCGAATCCGCGATGTCATCGTCGCCCCCGATGGGGCACTCCTGATGGTGACCGACGAGGATGACGGCGAGTTGCTCCGGGTTTCTCGCGCCGATAACCGGGCCGGCTAAAGCGGGCCTCGCAATTCCCTGCGGATCATGAATTTCAACCCCGACCATGTCTCGTCGATGGCGCAGACCTTGACGTCGACAAGTCCGGTCGGCAGCAGGATTTCGCGTAGCGCATCCTCAGTGATGCTGGTCGGCACATCAGAACTCTTCTTCGGCCAGGAGATCCAGATCATGCCGTCAGGCCTGACCACGCAAAACAGCGCCGCCGCCAACTCTTCCAATACCGGGCGTTGCGTTTCGAAGACATGGATGTAATCGAATTGTCGTTGAGCAACTGCCGGCAAGGCGCGATCGACCGAAGCAAAACCGTCGAACCCGCCGATCTCAATTAGCCTCCCGGGAACATTGATCAGAAGGGCCGTCTGTCCCGGCTTCAGCCCCAGTTTCTTCGAGAGCGGCGTGCCGGAATATCCTGCCGTCATTTCGCGACCTCGGGCGATGCGACCGCTTGTTCCAGCATAACAGCAGCAATCCCAATTCCACTCATTCGCATCCCCCGAACCATAAGGACGAGCCTCATCCTTGCCGAAAAGAAATGCAACTGCTAACCGCTGAACAAAACTCCGAGACGCTTCCCCAACATCGAGAGTGGAAATGACGCGTATTCAGGCGAACCTCCTTCTGTTGCTTGCAGCCGCCATCTGGGGCGGAGGCTTCGTCGCCCAGTCGACGGCAATGAAGGCGATCGGCCCGTTCTGGTTCATCGGCCTGCGTTTCGCCATCGCTGCACTCGCCACCCTGCCTTTCACGCTCATCGAAGCCCGCAAGGCAAAGGATGCAACCAGCCGCAGACACCTCGGTCTCTATCTGATGATCGGCCTGGCGCTCTTCGGCGGCGCGTCGACACAGCAGATAGGCCTGCAGACCACGACCGTCACCAATTCCAGCTTCATCACCGGTCTTTATGTGATCTTCGTGCCGCTGATTGCCGTCTTCTTCCTGCGCCGCTCGCCGCACTGGATCATCTGGCCGGGCGCCATCATGGCGGTCAGCGGCATCTACATGCTGTCGGGCGGCAAGCTCTCGTCCCTGACCACAGGCGACTTGCTGACGGTCGTCTGCGCTGTCTTCTGGTCGATACAGATCACGCTTGCCGGAACGACGGTTGGCGAAACCGGCCGGCCGCTCGCCCTGTCCAGCGCCCAGTTTGCGGTTACGGCAGTCTGCGCGCTCGTCATCGCCGCCATTTCCGAACCAGTCAGCCTGGCCGATATTCGCGCGGCTGCACCGGAAATCCTCTATGTCGGCATCTTCTCTTCGGGTGTCGCCTTCGTGCTGCAAGTCGTCGCCCAGCGCTACACCACGCCGTCACAGGCAGCGATCTTCCTCTCCGCCGAGGCGCTGTTCGGCGCCACGCTCGCCGCACTGCTTTTGGGTGAGAGCATGCCGCCGCTCGGCTATGTCGGTTGCGCGCTGATGTTTATCGCTATGCTTGTAGTCGAACTTGTGCCTGAAATGACCCGCCGCCGCTCGCAACAGGCCTGAACACGCGTCCATTTGTGGGGCGTTAGAGCCATCTAGAATTTTTTTTAAGCAATCGATAAGACGCGCTATCGTTGCATTTTTGGTAAAATCTGCCCGGAACTTATATTGCAGACGATACAAAACGTTAATCATTTGCTCTTAACGGAGGATTTTTTGCGCTTTCGCGAAAACAGGCCAAATCTGCGGGTGTGTTCTTAGGAACACGTTAAAAAACTTTTGCTTGCCAAAAAAACCTAAACGCAGCAATCTTCGCGCGTTCGGGCATTTTGCGAGCATGGGAAGTCCTTAAGAATTTGCGAGCCGGAAACGCTGATATTCCGGTCAGCCAGTTCCAAGAAAGCAGGCGCTAAGTCCTGTCTGGAGCCGGCGGAGGTAGAGGGGACCTTTTTCTCACATTTCAAGATTGCCTGCCAGCGCCTTCGCGAGAAGGCAATAGCGTAATGCTGCCCGTGTGGATGGCGGGTGGAGACAAAAGGACCTGAGGCATGGCCGAGACTGGCACTGTAAAATTCTTCAATACCGACAAGGGCTTCGGCTTCATCAAGCCGGACAAGGGTGGCGCCGATATCTTCGTTCACATTTCTGCCGTTCAGGCTTCCGGCCTGGCCGGTCTGACGGAAAATCAGAAAGTAAGCTTCGACACGGAGCCAGATCGCCGCGGCAAAGGCCCGAAAGCTGTCAATCTTCAGATTTCAGGCTGATATCCTCGCCTAGGCGTGGAATTCGAGTTGAAGCCCGGCAGCGATGCCGGGTTTTGTCGTTCAGCCTTCATTCAGCATGACGCCGCTAGCTTCAGAACCATTGAGAAGGGACCGCTTCTTGGTTCCAGATACCGGGATTTTACGCCATGAACAGGCTTGCAAAGACCATTCTTCTGGCGGCAACCGCCGCTGCCCTGACCCTCTCGGCCATCGGCGAAGCGTCCGCACGTGACCGCTACTGGCGTCATGGCCACGACAACGGCAACGATGCACTGGTTGGTGGCGCTGTCGGCCTTGCCACCGGCCTGATCGTCGGCTCTGCCATAGCCAATGCCAATAACGGTCCTGTTTATGAAGAGCGCCGCTACATCGACCCGCCAGTCTATGAGCCGGAATATGCTCCGCCGCCGGTTTACCGCGCGCCGCGTCCGGTATACTCCGAGCCCGTTTATTCCGAGCCGGTCTATGGCCGTCCGGTGTACGGCCGCCCGGTCAGTGCAATGGAGCCCTGGAGCCCGCAATGGCAGCGTTATTGCTCCTACCGTTACCGCAGCTTCGATCCGCGGACCGGCACCTATCTCGGCAATGACGGCCGCGACCACTTCTGCGTCGCAAGCTGATAGGCTGACACCATTCTGATGAGAAGCGCCGCCGCCGAGCGGCGCTTTTCATTTGTCCACACCTCAGCCGGCCTTCTTCTCCCAAGGCATGGGCTCTGCCCCTCCCTGCTCGAAATCGGTCGACTGGGTGAGAACACGCCAGGCGCGATCGGCTTCCATGCGCGCGGCATCCGCCTTTTCCACCGCCGCAGCCGCATCGCTGCCAAGCAGCAACCGAAGCGGCGGCGCATCGAGCGAAGCAATGTGCAGCACCACGGCGGCCGCCCTGGCCGGGTCGCCGGGTTGACGGCCGTTATAGTTGCGCTGGTAATCTGCCATGGCTCCAACCGTGTCGGCATATTCCGGGCGGCCTTGATAGATCGCCGTCGACGAGCCGGCGAAATCCGTGCGGAAGCCGCCAGGTTCGATCACTGTGACCTTGATGCCGAGTGGCCCGACCTCCTTGGAGAGCACTTCGGAAAAGCCCTCGACGCCCCATTTCGCCGCCGCATAAGGCGCGCGGCCCACGGGTCCGATCCTGCCGCCGACGGAAGAGAACTGGATGATATGCCCTGCCCCCTGCGCGCGCATGACCGGGATAGCCGCCTTGGTCATAATGATCGTGCCGAAGAGATTGGTCTCTATCTGTGCCCGAAAATCCGCAAGGCTCGTGTCCTCGATCGGCGCGACATTGCCGTAACCGGCATTGTTGACCAGAACGTCGAGCCGGCCGAATGTTTCGACCGCGGTCTTCACCGCCGCTTCTGCAGCAACCTCATCCGTCACATCAAGGGGCAGCGCGAGAACGCTTGAGCCATACGCTTCGACGAGATCGGCAAGCTGGCCGGGATCGCGCGCCGTCGCAACCAGCTTGTCACCGGCCTCAAGCACGGCATTGGCCAGCGCTCGCCCGAGGCCGCGCGAGCTTCCTGTAATCAACCAAACCTTCGACATGGAAACCTCCTTTTCGGTTCTCGCTTCATTTAGGAGCTATTGTTTCTTTTGGAAAGAAGGTACCTTATCGATCTATACGCACCTGAAAGTAACTTAGATGAAAGACGATATCTTCGACTTTTGCCGTAACATGAGCGACGAGCAGGATGCACGGGCGCGGCAGATGCTGGAGCGCGCCGCAGCCAAGTGGCCGCTGCGCGTCCTGCACGTGCTTTCGGAAGCCGATGGCCCCCTGCGGTTTTCAAGAGTGCTGGAGCGGGTGGAGGACATCAGCCAGAAGGTGCTGACGCAGACGTTGCGCACGCTCGAAAGCGACGGCCTCGTCATCCGCACGCTCTATCCGCAGGTACCCCCGCGCGTCGAATACGAGCTGACCCCGCTTGGCCGCGAATTGCTGACGCAGGTCGTCTCGCTTTGGCGCTGGATCGTCGTCCACCTGAATGAGTTCGACCCCGTCAAACCGGTGGCCGAACGCTAGGGTTTTGTTTTACGCAAGTCCGGACGCAAAACCGCTGCACACTTTTGCTGGAATTGCTTCAGGCAGGAATACGCACCGTCGCTCTGAGGCCGCCGAGCGGGCTGTCGCCAAGCGTGATGTTACCGCCGTGGCTGCGGGCGATGTCTCTGACGATGGCAAGCCCCAGGCCGGTGCCCGAGGCATCGAGATTGCGTGCGCTGTCCAGCCGGAAGAACGGCTTGAACACATCCTCCCGGTACTTCTCGGGAATGCCTGGACCATTGTCGTCGAAGATGATGGTCAGCCATTTCGCACCATGCTTGGCTTCGATGTTGAGCGCATCCGCATAGCGCCTTGCATTCGAGGCGAGATTGGTCACAAGCCGCAGGAAGGCATTGGGGCGCACCGAGATATGGTCCTCGCCATCGATGGAATAGGTCAGGGTCTTGCCGTGCAGCTCAAAATCGATCTCGAGCTTCTCGAAGATCTCGCTCAGCTTCAGCTCGCCGACATCCTCCTCCACCTCGCCTTTGGCAAAGGCCATATAGGCCTCCAGCATGGTCTGCATGTCGTTGACGTCTTCGTTGAGCCCGGCAAGATCAGGGTTGTCCCCGGCGAGCGCCAGTTGCAGCTTGAAGCGCGTCAGGATGGTTCTGAGGTCGTGGCTGACGCCTGAGAGCATCGCCGTGCGCTGCTCCATCTGCCGCTCGATACGCTCACGCATGAGAATGAAAGCAAGGCCGGCCCGGCGAATTTCGTCGGCGCCGCGCGGATAGAAACTGTCGGCCTTCTGTCCCTTGCCGAAGTTTTCCGCCGCCCTGGCCAGATTGAGGATCGGCCGGATCTGGCCGCGCAGGAAAAGGATCGAGATGGCGATCAGTACCAGTGAGGCACCGACCATCCAGAGAATGAAAATATGCGTGTTCGATGCATAGGCCTGGCTGCGTTTGGTGATCACACGCAGGATGCGGTTATCGAGCTTGATCCGGATCTCGATGAGGTTGGAGTTGCCGACCGTATCGATCCAGAACGGCCGGCGGATTTCTTCGGTAATCTCATCACTGAGGATGCCGTCGAGGATCGAAAAGAACGGCTTGATGCGCGGCGGCGGCAGATCTCCATCCGGCTCGACCGAAATCTGCAGGTTGAGCTGGTCGCGGGCAATGCGGACTACGTCGCTATAATCCGTATCCTGCGGATAGGTGTTGATGATCTCGATGATGGCGGCGATATCGCGGGTCACGGCGAGCGACAGCCGTTCCGTCACCATTTGCCAATGACGCTCCATGAAGACTGCGGCAACGACCGACTGCAGAAGCACCATAGGAATGATGATGATAAGCAGCGAACGCGTATAGAGCCCTGTCGGCAATCGCCGCCGCAGCCAGCGGATGAACCAGCGCCAGCCGGGCGCAGGAGAGCGGTCTTCCCGCCGCAAGCTGTCGAATGTCACCATTTGCGCCGGTCCCGAACCTGTCGTTTCAGTCGATGCTCAGCCTGTATCCGATACCGCGCACCGTCTGCAGCCAGACGGGATTGGCAGGATCATCCTCGATCTTGCGGCGAAGACGGTTGATCTGCACGTCAATGGTACGTTCCCCGACTTCCGCATCGTCTCCGATCAGTTCGTGCCGCGGGATCGTGTCACCTGCCCGTCGGGCGAAAAGTAGCATGATCTCCTGCTCGCGATCCGTCAGGCGGATCACTTCCGCCGCTTTCTTCAGCTCCCTGCGCGTCAGCGAGAAAGTATAGGGGCCGAACATGATCTGCTCGATCTTCAGCGTATCACCGCCGACGTTGCGTCGCAGGATGTTGTTGACACGCAGGACGAGTTCACGCGGATCGAAAGGCTTGGAGAGATAGTCGTCGGCGCCGGCTTCAAGGCCAGCGATGCGGTTGTCGGATTCGGCAAGCGCCGTCAGCATGATGATCGGCACATTCTTCACAGCCCTGAGCCCGCGCGTTACATCGATGCCGGATTCGCCCGGCATCATCACATCCATGATGATGAGGTCGAAATCGAGACCCGCAAGCTTGCGCTGTGCCTCCGCCCCGTCAGACGCAATAGTCACCCGAAAACCGTTTTCCGTCAGGTAGCGGTTCAGCAACGCGCGGATACGGGTATCGTCGTCGACGACGAGAAGATGCGCCGCGTCATCGGAAATGCCTGTCTTCACCGCCATTTAATCCGCCTTCTGTCTGTCTCGCATGCCTCTGAGGAATGCCTTTACGCCCTCTCGCGCCTCCGGGGTAGCTCCCTCGAATGCCCGTTCAATACGGCGTGATTGCGGCTCGGCGAGCGCCAGCGCCAGCTCCCTGCCAGATTTGGTGGGGTAGAGCTTGCGCTGACGGCGATCCTCCGGGCCGGCCACCTGCCGAATATAGCCTGAATCGATCAGTTGTTTCAGCACCCTTGCAAGGCTCTGTTTGGTGATCTTCAGCGTATCGAGCAGATCCGCGACGGTCATTCCCGGATTGCGGTTGACGAAGTGCACGACGCGATGATGCGCCCGCCCGAAGCCGCTTGTTTCGAGAATGGCATCGGGATCGGATACGAAATCGCGATAGGCGAAGAAGAAGAGCTCGATGATTTCGAAATCGATGATCCCGATATCTTCCATCGGCGTGGCCAGCGGCTCAGGTTTGCCTGCTTTCGAGCTGGTCTGTCGTGGCACTCGGCATTTCCTCTCTCTGTGCGCGATATCAGCGAAACTTTCGCAAATATGTCAACTTTATTGACGCAAATTTGCGTCGCCGGCAGCGTCCGCAAACCTTGCGGGAGCCCCGCCCGGACCGTTCTTTCCCTGGAAACTAAAGCCCGCCCGGCAAATCTCCAACGCAACACACAATTTCCCCTTGCGTCAGTGGATAAAACGTAATGGGGACAACAATCAACAGGCATGGCGCAAACGCACCGGAGGAGGCAGGGTCTTCCAGCTTACCAAGTATAATCAGCGCCTGCACAAGGCGACCGAGGTCCTCGGCTTCAAGGTGCCCTGCTCCGTCGAGGGATGCGGCGGCGATCGAACTTCTAAAGCGCCAAGGCTTATCGGAAGCCTACGTGTAGCCGATCGCATGGCGCGGCAGCGAAATGATGAATGTGTCCGCCAGGGCGAATCGCATCAACGTGGTGATCGCCGTCTGGCAGTGGGGCAGCTGCTTCAATCCGGCTGAAAAGCTGAAGAACATCCGTTCGACATCGCGGAATATCTCCGCCCCAATCCGAAGACGGCGCCGTGAGCCTCCGAGGCAGCGGTCTTTTGATCTGCACCACTTCCAAGCTGCTGCGGAAGCCAAGGGCCATGCCGATACGATGATGCTCGACTATCGCGGTCAGATAGCCGAGGCGAGCGGCGCCCGCATCTTCCTCGTCGAGCACAGCATCATTCACACGCCGATTCCGGATTGCTTCCTGAACGGCATCACCCGCCAGACGCCGTGGTATCGAAACCGTCGAACTGGCAATCCTCCCGGAAGAGCTGAGCAGCTTCTCGGAATGCTTCCCGACCCGCTCGGCCGCGGAAATCCCGTGTCCGAGATCGGCTCCCATCGCTTCACGCCCTCGACGATATCAGAGAGGCAGACTGTCCAGCATCCGCCGCGTCCGAACCTTCAGCGTGCCTTGGCCATGACCAGCCCGGCGAGCGTCGAAAGGATGCCGCCGCCGATCAGCCCGCCGATACCATCTGCGATCAGACCGGTCATTGCCGCTTCGCCGCCGAGCATGCTGAGCAGCATGCCGCCACCGATACCGCCGATAGCGCCTGCGACCGTGCGGGCAACGACGTTGATCGCCTGCTGCTTGAGCGCAGCGCTTGCGACGTTGCCGCCGACAGCACCCGCAACCAATTGTGTGATGAGCGGAAGTAGTGCTTCCATCATTCCCTCCTATGGCGATCTCCCCGATCGCCGACTCATGCCATCGCCTGATGGCATGTTAGAATATTATCATATTTCAGAGGAGAAGTAGAGGAATATAGCAACTCATGCGAGAGGAAGCCGGCTCGCACGGATGGGCCTGCCCCGACACGCCCGGGGCTTTATCTCCAATATCACCGCCCGCAGCACTAGCGAATGACGCCGAGTGGAAGCGGCCCGAAGGCCGCCTTCCTCAATGGCTTATTGATAGACGTAGACTATGCGGCGCGTACCCGGATCGACCAGGACCGGCCGGTCGTTGATACGGACATAGCGATACTGATAGTCCGGGATCGTCTGGAACGTCACGTCGCCGGGTACTTCGGCGCCAACGACCACGTCGCCACCAAGCTGTACCGCCTGCCCTGGCGTCGTGTCGATATAGGTGCGGACTTCGTCCGGCGGTGTGATCGCATCAACCGAGCCGACCGGACCAATCAGCTCATCGCCGGGCGCCGGCGTCGGCTCACCCGGCACCACGCTTGCCGTGGTCTCATAGGTCACCACAGGTACGCCAAGATCGGTGCGATGTTGTTCGACGACGACGGGCGAACCGCCCTGATCGACCTGCAGGTATTCGGCATAGACCCAGCCTCGCACGCCGCCAACATCGACCCGGCACCAGCGGCTGCCTTCGATGCATCCGTCAAGCACTGCAGTCGAGCCACGCGCAGCAACGCCGACAGAGGGATATTGCGGTCCGGGACCGGAGCGAATGTTCAGGTCGTTGATGGACGTCGCCACCATTTCCGCCTGGGCAAAGCCGGCACTCGCAGCCAGAATGGCGCCCGCCAGCAGAATGTTTCTCTTCAAGGTCATCGTAAGTCTCCTTGTTGCAATGGGCTGACAACGCACGGTTTTCGTCGTTGTTCCGCCGCGCACGGCGTGGCTGAGGAGCGGCACAAGGGAGAGGCCAGCAAGCGACTGAAACAACAACGAAAATACACAGCATGGCGATGGCCCGCCCATTTCCGGAAGTCGATAAATTCCTGTTGCAGTCTGTCTTTTCCGCGTGAGCCGGCCAAAAATTCCGGCTGCCTTCGAGTGTATTTGCGCCTATAGAGACAGGTATTGAAAGACGCGAAGTGAGGCATTCATGGGCATGCTCCAGGCCGGCATCATTCCGGTGACACCCTTCCAGCAGAACTGCACCATTCTCTTCGACCCCGACACGAAGGAAGGCGTGGTCGTCGATCCCGGCGGCGACGTGTCGGTCATTGCGGGCGTGATCGAAGAGCATGGCCTCAAAATCAAGGAAATCTGGCTGACGCATGGCCATCTCGATCATGCCGGCGGCGCCAGGGAGCTGAAGGAAAAGCTCGGCGTCGATATCGTCGGCCCGCATGAGGACGACCTGCCGCTCCTGCAACGCATCGAGACCCAGGCTGAGAAGTATGGGATACAGGGCCTGCAGAACGTCACGCCTGACCGCTGGCTCAAGGACGGCGACAAGATCTCCTTCGGCTCCCACGAGTTCGAGGTCTATCACACACCCGGCCATGCGCCGGGCCACGTCATCTATTTCAACCGCGCCCAGAACTTCGCCCATCTCGGTGACGTGCTCTTCAACGGCTCGATCGGCCGAACCGATCTGCCGGGCGGCAATCATCGCCAGCTTCTCGATTCCATCAGAGACAAGGTACTGCCGCTCGGTGACGAAGTCGGCTTCATTTGCGGCCACGGCCCCGGCAGCCGCATCGGCGACGAACGGCGGAGCAATCCGTTCCTGCGGGAGATCTGAGCATGAAACATATGACCTGGCTGAACGCGCCGCCCTTCTTCGAGGAACGCGACGGCGCCCTTCACGTCCGCTCCGGCGAGAAGGCCGATTTCTGGCAGGGCACCTACTACGGCTTCCACCACGACGATGGCCACTTCCTGCACGAAAGCCGAAAGGGCGACTTCACCGCCGAAGTCACCTTCTCCGGCAGTTATGAGGCGCTCTACGATCAGGCCGGACTGATGATCCGCGCCGATGAGAAGCACTGGGTGAAATGCGGCATCGAATATACCGATGGGGCCAGGCATTTCAGCGTCGTGGTCACCAATGGCAATTCCGACTGGTCGGCCTTCCGCATCGGCCATGACTTTGATGCCATCTCGGTCCGCGCCACCCGCAATGGCGATGCCCTGTTCATCCAGTACAGCACGGATACGATGGACGAATGGCGCATGGCTCGCCTCKCCTGGTTCGATCCGGCTTTCGAAGAGGTGCTGGTCGGCCCCGTCTTCTGTTCGCCGCAACGCGCCGGCTTCGAGGCCGTCTTTACTGATTTCACATTGAGCGATCCGCTCTCGCGCGACATTCACTGAAGCCCATCCCTGGGCATCTGTCTGCGATCGGCAACCTTAGCGGCCTACATCAGCCTCTGGCCGTTTGGCACCGGCCGCTCGACCGCGGCAAGCACGATATCGCCCGCCTCATCGGCAAAACCGAGCGTCAGCACTTCCGAGCGGAACGGCCCGATCTGGCGCGGCGGAAAGTTGACGACTGCGAGCACCTGTCGCCCGACAAGCCGCTCCGGCGAATAGTGCACCGTGATCTGCGCCGAGGATTTCTTGACGCCTATCTCGGAGCCGAAATCGATCAGAAGCTTGATCGCCGGCTTTCTGGCTTCCGGAAAGGGATTTGCTTCGATGATCGTGCCGACACGGATATCCACACGCTCGAAATCGGCAAAAGTGATCTCTTCAGCCATAACAGTCTTTCTCAGCCGGCGAGCTCTTCGGCGCGCTTGCGGGCAGCCGCGAGCGCCTTGTCGAACAGCGGCTGCATGGCGTCTTCGGCCATCAGCACGGAAAGGGCAGCCGCGGTCGTACCACCAGGAGAAGTCACATTCTGGCGCAGGCGCGCAGCGTCGTCGGGGGACTGGTGCAGCAGCTCACCAGCCCCCGCGACAGTTTCCCGCGCAAGACGCATGGCAAGGTCCGCCTGCAGGCCAAGTTTACGACCTGCTTCTGCCATACACTCGACGAGATAAAACACATAGGCCGGTCCGCTGCCTGAGAGCGCCGTCACCGAATCGATATCGGATTCGGTAGGCACCCATTCGACAGGACCGGACACACCAAGAAGAGCGTTGACGCCATCACGCTGTTCGGTACTGACGCGCTCATTGGCGAAAGCACCGGTCACACCGCGCCCGATCATGGCAGGCGT
This sequence comes from Rhizobium sp. P1_E6, assembly GCF_056405875.1. NCBI lineage: Bacteria > Pseudomonadati > Pseudomonadota > Alphaproteobacteria > Hyphomicrobiales > Rhizobiaceae > Rhizobium > Rhizobium sp. P1_E6. The sequence continues at coordinate 27,243 of NZ_JBFUBG010000025.1, forward strand.
GTTCGGCATGGCGCGCACCATGGCAGCCTCTCCGAGATGCTTTTCGAGGAAGGCAAGCGTCTTGCCTGCAGCGACCGAAACCACCACCGTCTGCGGCCCCACCAAGCTTTTCACCGCCGGAAGCACCGCCTCCATCACCTGCGGCTTCACGGCAAGGAACAGTACCCCGGCCTCGAGACCGGCAGGAGCGGTGGTGACATGGGAGGCCCCCGCATCGGCAATAGTGGAAAGCATCGCCGGCGACGGGCCGGGATCGACCACGACCACGGCAGAGCCCGGAACTCCGCTCTTCAGCCAGCCGGAGAGCATGGCTCCGCCCATATTGCCGGCTCCGATGAGAACCACCGGATTTGCCGCGGAAAAGGTGGTCACAGGCATGTTATGCCTCGCCGACGGTTTCAAAGAGGACCACTTCCATCGCCTTGTTGGCTTCCATACCGGACCATACGACGAACTGGAAGGCCTGATAATAGGCTTCGCAGGTATCGAGCGCGCTGGAAAGCAGCACCTCGACCTGACGGTTGGTGGGCTCAGCACCGCCGGCAAGCAGCAGCGACTGGCGGAAGATGACGACATCTTCCTGTCGCCACAGGTCGAAGTGACCCATCAGCACCTGGCCGTTGATCGCCGAGAGCAGCTTCACCACCTCGTTGACCCTGATTTCGGGAACCTTGATGTCGAAGGCGCAGCCGAGATGCAGCGCTTCGAATTCCTCCATCCATGAGAAGGAGACGTGATAGTCGGTCCAGCGCCCCTCGACCGTCATCGCGATCTCGTCTTCGCCGGAGCGCTCGAAGGCCCAGTCATTGTTTGAAGCCACGTACTCGATCATGTCGACCGGGTTCGACTGGCGTTCGACTTCCAATTCCATAAGGCTCATGCAGCACCTTCTTGACCGGAATGAATGCGGCCTAACTTCGTGAACGAACACAAAACAAGACACACGCAATACCGGAAACCATCACTTGGGATGATCGCTGAACCGCTGCCAGACTAACGCACTGAACCTGCCTGGAGCTTACCAATTCGCTTCGAATCATCATGTAAAATCAGTCTATAATGCCCCTCACGGCCTGCCAGCCCCCTTCATGGAAATTTGGCCGGACCTGCTGTGGAAAGCACTTATGGAATCAGATTCRGCGGGGGAGGTAAAAGACTCTGCCCATTGGCTTTTTTGGCAGTTTCCACAGGTGAAAAATCACACCCGATTTTTTTCTCCAGGATGCGGCATGTTACATATGAGCCACGCCGCACCTTATACAGCATCTTCTTTAAGCTGATATCACTTGCCCTTTGCGGCAAGCTTGGCTTCGAGCGCGGCAACGCGAGCGGCGAGCGCCTCGTTTTCGTCACGGGCCTTGATGGCCATTTCGCGCACGGCTTCGAACTCTTCGCGCTTGACGACGTCCATGCTGTTCAGCCAGCGCTCGGCATGAGCGTTGAAGGCGGTCTCGACCTCCTTGCGCACGCCCTGCGCAGCACCCGCGGCATCGGTCATCAGCTTGGCGAATTCATCCATGATGCGGTTCGTTCCGGTCGTCATGGCGTATTTCTCCCTTCGCACGACGTGAATATCAGGCCTTGCGGCCACTGAAATTGAGGTAGGGCTTCGCCGTTAAGGATGCAAGCGCTTTGCACGGGATAAGCCCTTGCGCACGGGGCCGTGACGAACAATGCACTTGACCGCCAAAGATCGCGGCGCCATGTTCCGCGCATCTCAACGGGTGGGAAAACCTTGCCGATAGCTGCTGATCTTCTTGCTATAATGCCTTTCCCTAATATCGACCCGATCGCTTTTTCGATCGGCCCGCTGGCGATTCATTGGTATGGCCTGGCCTATGTCGCCGGCATCCTGCTCGGCTGGGCCTATGCCCGCCGCATTGCTGCAAACGATGCACTCTGGCCGAACAATACCTCGCCCATATCAAGGACGCAGCTCGACGACTTCATCGTCTGGGCAGCCCTCGGCATCGTTCTCGGCGGCCGCATCGGCTACATCCTCTTCTACGATCTCGGCGCCATTATCGAAAACCCGATCCGCGCCGTGCAGATCTGGAATGGCGGCATGTCCTTCCATGGCGGCCTGGCCGGCACGACGATCGCCATGATCCTCTTTGCGCATCGCAACCGCGTCCCGATCTGGAACCTCTTCGATATCGTCGCGACGGTCGTGCCCTGCGGCCTGTTCTTCGGCCGTATCGCCAACTTCATCAACGGCGAGCTCTGGGGCCGGCTGACGGATGTGCCCTGGGCAGTCGTCTTCCCGACTGGAGGCCCCTTCGCCCGCCATCCGAGCCAGCTCTATGAAGCCGGCCTCGAAGGCATCGTCCTGCTGCTCGTCCTTGCCGCCCTCGTGTACGGCGCCAAGGCGCTGAAGAGCCCGGGCCTCATCACCGGCGTCTTCGTCTGCGGTTACGCGCTGTCGCGCATCTTCGTGGAATTCTTCCGCGAGCCGGATGCGCAGCTTGGCTACCTGCTCGGTACCCGCTGGTTGACGATGGGCATGGTTCTGTCCTTCCCCATGATCCTGCTCGGCCTTTGGGCGATCTTCCGCGCCCGCCGTCAGGCTGCTGCCCTGCAGCACTGAAGCCACCGGGACGACCGCTATGACCACCGCATTAAGCGAAAAGATCAAGACGATCATCCAGGCAAACGGGCCGATCAGCGTCACCGACTATTTCTCGCTGTGCCTTGCCGATCCCGAACACGGCTATTACCGCACCCGCGAGCCCTTCGGCCGTTCAGGCGATTTCGTCACTGCACCCGAGGTCAGCCAGCTCTTCGGCGAAATGATCGGCGTCTTCGTCGTCCATGCCTGGCAGCGGCACGGAACGCCTGCCGGCGTTCGCCTCGTCGAGATCGGCCCCGGCCGCGGCACGATGATGGCCGACATGCTGCGCGTGATTTCGCGCATCGCCCCGCCGCTCTTCGACAACATGACGATCCATCTCGTCGAGACCAGCGAACGCCTTCGTGATGTCCAGAGCCAGACGCTCGAAGCCTGTGAAGGCAAGATCAGCTGGCATGCCGGCTTCGACGAAGTGCCATCGGGCTTCACTCTGATCGTTGCCAACGAACTCTTCGACGCGATCCCGATCCGCCAGTTCGTGCGCACGCAGACCGGTTTTCGCGAACGCATGGTGGGCCTCGATGCAGATGCGGAACTGACCTTTGCGGCGGGTGTCGCTGGCATCGATCCGGCACTGCTGCCGGAGCCTACGCAGAACGTGCCTGTTGGCACGTTGTTCGAGATCTCGCCTGCGCGTCAGGCAGTCATGAGTGCCATCTGCGAGAGGTTGCGGGCCTTCGGCGGTACGGCGCTCGCAATCGACTACGGACACCTCGTCACCGGTTTTGGCGACACGCTGCAGGCTGTGCGCATGCACGAGTTCGATCCGCCGCTTGCCCATCCAGGCGAAGCGGACCTGACGAGCCATGTCGATTTCCAGCAGCTTGCGGAAACGGCAGCGGCTGACGGCGTCCACATCAATGGCGCGTTGCATCAGGGTGACTTCCTGACCGGTCTCGGCATTCTGGAGCGTGCCGCAGCCCTTGGCCGCGACAGGGAGCCGCACACGCAGCAGATCATCCAGAGCGCCGTCGATCGGCTCGCCGGTGCAGGCGAAGGCCGGATGGGCGAACTCTTCAAGGTGCTCGCCGTCTCCTATCCGGCGATCGACCTGATGCCGTTCCGTCCGGTGGATTGACAGATAGCCTTACGCTCGCCAACATCTGCCGCAAAATGACAACGCTTCGCCGGACGAGATCCGGCCAGGATGACGTCGATCCCTCTCCAAAAAAACCGGAATATCAGATGACAGACGCGGCCTCTCCCGCACCGATCGAAAGCGCGCTGCTGAACGACGCGGCCGGCGGCGCTATCGACCACGGCTATTTCACCCGCGCCGGTGGCGTTTCGCAAGGCATCTATCGCGGCCTGAATGTCGGCCTCGGCTCGCATGACGAGCGCGAAAACGTGCAGGAAAATCGCAGGCGCGTCGCCGCCTGGTTCGATCTGCCGCTTGAGCGGCTGGCGACCGTCCATCAAGTCCACTCCCCTGATGTCGTCACCGTCGGGCTTGATTATGATGGCGCGCGGCCGCCGGCGGACGCGATGGTCACCGCAACGCCGGGCATCGTACTCGGCGTTCTCGCCGCCGATTGCGGACCGATCCTCTTCGCCGACCCGGAAAACCGCGTGATCGGTGCGGCCCATGCCGGCTGGAAGGGTGCGCTGACCGGCGTGCTTGAAAACACCATCGATGCCATGGAAGCCCTTGGTGCTGACAGGGGCAATATCGTCGCCTGCCTCGGCCCCTCCATCAGCCAGGCAAGTTATGAAGTCGGCCCGGAATTCGTCGAGCGCTTCCTCGCCTACGATCCGGCCTACGAACGCTATTTCATCCCCTCCCCGACATCGGGGCACGCCATGTTCGATCTGCCGGGACTGACTGTCGAACGGCTTAAAAAAGCAGGCGTGCGCGCTGAAAGTCTCGGCCTTTGCACCTATCCGGACAGCGAGCGCTTTTTTTCCTACCGCCGGACCACACATAAAAAGGAGCCGGATTACGGCCGCCAGATTTCGGCGATCAGCATCAGGGAGATGTAAGCAGCATGGCACTTCATTTCGAACGGGCAGAATTCGCAAGCCGGCTTGCCCGCCTTACCGACAAGATGAAGGAAGAGAAGCTCGACGCCCTGCTGCTTTTTGCGCAGGAAAGCATGTACTGGCTGACCGGCTACGACACCTTCGGCTACTGCTTCTTCCAGACGCTCGTGGTCAAGGCTGACGGCACCATGGCGCTCCTCACCCGCTCAGCCGATCTGCGTCAGGCCCGGCACACCTCCGTTATCGAGGACATCCACGTCTGGGTTGACCGCGTCAACGCCGACCCGACGATGGATCTGAAGAACCTGCTCGTCGAAATGGATCTGCTCGGTGCCCGCATCGGCATCGAATACGACACGCATGGCATGACCGGCCGTGTCGCCCGGATGCTCGATGCGCAACTGACGACCTTCGGCCAGATCAGCGATGCCTCCTACCTCGTCAGCCGCCTGCGCCTCATCAAGAGCCCGACCGAGGTCGCCTATGTCGAGCATGCCGCCGCGCTGGCAGACGACGCGCTTGATGCCGCCGTCCGAATAGCGAAACCGGGTGCCGATGAATCCGATATTCTCGCGGCCATGCAGGGTGCCATCTTCTCCGGCGGCGGCGACTACCCGGCCAACGAGTTCATCATCGGCTCCGGTGCTGATGCCCTGCTCTGCCGCTACAAGGCCGGCCGTCGCAAGCTCGACGCCAATGATCAGCTCACCCTCGAATGGGCCGGTGCTTACGCACACTATCATGCCGCCATGATGCGCACGATCGTGATCGGCGAGCCGACGCACCGCCACCGCGAGCTCTACAATGCCTGCCTCGAAACCATCCAGGCGATCGAGACCGTGCTGAGGCCCGGCCATAGTTTCGGCGACGTCTTCGATATGCATGCCAGGATCATGGACGAGCGCGGCCTTGCCCGCCATCGCCTGAATGCTTGCGGCTATTCGCTCGGGGCGCGTTTCTCGCCGTCCWGGATGGAGCACCAGATGTTCCATGCCGGCAACCCGCAGCCGATAGAACCGAACATGTCGCTCTTCGTGCATATGATCATTGCCGATTCCGATACCGGAACCGCCATGACGCTCGGCCAGACCTATCTCACGACAGGTGAAGCACCGCGAGCGCTCTCACGACATCAGCTGGATTTCATCGGTCTCTAAGTCTCTGCAATCACCGGCAAGAATCCAGAATTGACAGACAGGTCCCCCTACCCGCATAAATTCGCACGGGGCTGATGCGAATGTGGGAAGGACGAACCGAGGGATGACGCGAGTTGCGACTGCGCCCACGCTCCTGATCTGTCTTGCCTTGCTTTCTGCTTGCAACACGACCGATGCATTGACGCTGACGCCGCCGATGGAAATCGGCGACTCCTCGATGGGTCAGCGCTCATCCACACCGGTGACGCAGAGCGAAGCCGAGCGCATGGCAGGAGCATCACAACGGACCTTCCCGGCGACACCTCGTCAAAACGGCTATACGCCCGCCTACAGCCAGCAGACCTACCCGACCCAGCCGAACTATCCGGCACAGGCCTACCGTCCCGGCAATGGCGCTCCGCCGACGACGATGCAGGCCCAGGCCGATGCGCTTTCCCGCAACGGCTCCTCGCCGGGCGCGTCCGGACCGATCGAGGGCCAGTCACTCGCACCGCCCTCCTCCGCCGCTGAGCCACCGGCGCCGCAGCAGCCGACGCAGACAGCAGCGCTTGATCCCACGGTTTCCTCATCGACCTCGATACGCGGCAATACCGTGCGTTTCCTGCCGATCATCGGCGCGCCAGTACAGGCGGTCACCCCGCTGTCCCGTCAACTGGGCGCGGAGGCCCGCGCGCACGGACTTGCCATCAAGAGCTCCAACGACACCAGCAGCGACTATATTCTGAAGGGTTACCTCTCCGCTTTCAGTGACGAGGGCAAGGTCACCGTGGTCTATGTCTGGGACGTGCTTGACAATGCCGGCGCCCGCCTGCACCGCATTCAGGGACAGGAAAGCGTGCCGACGGCGGCGACCGATCCCTGGGCCGGCGTACCCGCCTCCGTGATGCAGCAGATTGCCTCAAAGACGATCACCGAGTTCACATCCTGGCGACAAAGCCAGGGCGGTTAGTCACAAGCTTTTTATAAATATAAACGTATGTGACGCCTTAGCCCTTGCATTCACCGGGAAGCTGGCTAAAAAGCGCGGCTATCAGCGCATAACAGGCGGACCAAGATGAAGGTTTTCGCAGGCAATTCGAACCGGCAACTCGCCGAAGCGATCTGCAACTATCTCAATGTTCCCTTAGGGAAAGCCAGCGTCCGAAGGTTTGCCGATCAGGAAATCTTCGTGGAAATCCAGGAAAACGTGCGCGGTGAGGACGTTTTCCTCGTGCAGCCGACCGCCTTTCCCGCCAATGACCACCTGATGGAATTGCTGATCATGATCGACGCTATGCGTCGTTCGTCAGCCCGCCGCATTACTGCCGTGCTTCCCTATTTCGGTTATGCCCGCCAGGACCRCCGTGCCTCCGGTCGCACGCCGATCTCTGCCAAGCTGGTTGCAAACCTCATTACCGAAGCCGGCGCCGACCGCGTCATGACGCTCGATCTCCATGCCGGGCAGATCCAGGGCTTCTTCGATATTCCGACCGACAACCTCTTTGCCCTGCCCGTGCTGACGCGCGACATCAAGAGCCATTATGACCTCAGCAACGTCATGGTCGTCTCGCCTGACGTCGGAGGCGTGGTGCGTGCCCGCGCGCTCGCCAAACGGCTGGACTGTCTTCTGGCCATCGTCGACAAGCGTCGCGATCGGCCGGGTGAATCCGAAGTCATGAACATCATTGGCGACATTACCGGCAAGGACTGCCTGCTGATCGACGACATCGTCGATTCCGGGGGCACGCTCTGCAATGCGGCCGACGCGATGCTTGCCAAGGGYGCCTCCAGCGTCACCGCCTATATCACCCATGGCGTCCTCTCCGGCGGCGCGGTTACCCGCGTCACCTCCTCGAAGCTGCGCGAGCTTGTGATCACGGATTCGATCCAGCCGACGACGGCCGTCCTCTCGGCCCACAACATCCGCGTCGTGACAACAGCGCCGCTGATCGGCGAAGCCATCAGCCGCACGGCCCAGGAAGAGTCCGTCTCCAGCCTCTTCGACTAAAAGAGCCGGCATTCGACCGGCTCTTTCGATTTAGAACTGAAAAGGACGGCGCGGAAATCGTCGGCATCTTTCTGCCGCATCTCCATCCCTTGGGCCGCACTGATTGCGGAGAGCAATAAAAAGCTCGTTACCGCAACAATTTTTAGACGCATCTGCGAAATATCCCCATCCGCTGAAGTTGCGCGCATGGCGGAACATGACGCTCGATGTCAAGCACGCGGCATCGATAAAAGCTCTTGAAAAACAAACCCTAATAGAGCCGTCTGGCGGGAAGAAAAAAGCCGGCACGAGGCCGGCTTCCTTTATCTTTGATCGCCACTGAGAAAACTCAAGGCTGCTTCGGAGGCGCCGGGTCCTGCCCTTGATCTGGTTCCTGACCCTGATCCGGTTCCTGCTCCTGGTCTGGCTCCAGCCCCTGATCTTGATCCTGATCCGGCTCCTCGGCATCCGGTCCCTTGATCTGCTGGCCGTTGATCGCAACGGAGCCGTCGCCGGCGACGCTGATATCCCAGCGCGAGCGGCCATCCGGATCGGTCTTGGCGAAACCTTTGGCCATCATCATGCCGAAGGAGACCTGCTGGAGGTTGGGGTCGCTCTTGGCAAGCTCCTGGATGGCGGCGATCGACTTGTCGAGATCCCGCGCCAGGACCGAGGCCTGGACCGAATAGTCCTTCTGCGTATCGACACGGCCCTGCAGCTTGCCGGTGACGTCGATATCGTAGACGTCGGAGACCGCAGTAAACTTCGGCAGATCCACCACGACGACACCATCATGGAAAAGCTTCTCGGCTGCCTGCCTGCCGCTTTCCTCCGAATTGCCACTGGTCGAGAAATCGATCTTCATGAACTCGTCGCTGAAAGCGGCGAAATCCATGTCTGGAACGGCGATCTGCATATCGAGGCTCTTCGGCAGGAAGCCATGGTAGGCCGCCGGCACCACAGCGCTATCGAGCGTCACGTCCTGGGCATTCACGCCGAAGGCAAACCGGACAGCGTCGCTCGGCCCGTCGATGGAGAAATTGTAGCCGAATGCCTTGGCGCCACCGTTTCCAGCAACCGTGGCCACCGCCAGATTGTTCACCGTAATCGTTTCGTCGACGGAGGAGAACAGTGGGAAGGAAGCCTTGAGGACCGACTTCAGCTTCTCGCCGTCTTCCTTGCTCAGTTCCTTCTCATCCACATGATCCAGGATGAAGAAGACAATATCGCGGATTTCCTTCGCCGGCAGGCTCGCCACGTTGGCGTTGAAGTCGATCGAATCCGCCTTGATGTTGACCGGCGGCATCTGCGGGCTGGTGACCGTCTCAGACAGCGCGGACAGCGAACCATTCGCCTTGAAATCGAGGCGACCGTTGCCGCTGGCGCTATCGGTCGAATCGAGCCGGTAGTCCATGCCGGCGAAGCTCGCATCGACCTGGTCGGTATCGGACTTCGAGGTGAGCCTGATGTTGCTGGCTTTGAAATCGCCGGAACGCAGATAGGCAATCGCCGGATCGAAGACGCCGTTATAGACCATCGAGGCGATGGAATAGGTGAAATCCGTGGCCTTGTCGTCCGGCCCCTTTAAGTTGCCGGAGATGTTGAAGCTGTTGGTACCTTCGAGGTTCCAGAATCCGTTGTCGAGCGGCGTGGCAAAAACCGACCAGGGCGTCAGTCCGTTCACGACAACCTTGGCCGGGTCCACTTTCGAAAGCAGTTTGGCGAGGTCATAAATGACCTCATAGCGGTTGCCCGCCGGGTTGACGGTTACAAAACCGCTCTTTGCAAAATCGTCAGGCAATATTCTCGTCAGGCTGTCACGAAGCTTGTTCGCTCCATCCTGATTGATCTCGGCACCATGCGCTGCCCCGAACAGCGATAGGGCAACTAGGCTCGTTGTCGTGACAAGTTTCAGACGCATCCGCACTCTCCTCAGCCGCTTTGAACGCGGCCATAGGAAGATCGGATATCTTCCGGTGTCAACCCGCCACGTTTGGACAAATGTTATTTTGCGATCACGGCTGAGGGAATAAACTACCCTGCCGGATATTGCCTCACCCGCGCGCTCTCGATCCTGATCTCGCTCGGCGTCAGGCTGCAGTATTGAGCGTAACCGATTGTTGTTCCATTCGCGCAGGACGACCGAAATAGTAGCCCTGGGCCTCGTCGCAGCCTTCGGAAGTCAACAGTTCGAGCTGGCTCAGGGTTTCGACGCCCTCGGCAAGCACGGGGATCGACAGGCCGCGTCCCAGCGCCAGAATGGACCGAATGACCGCTTTTGCCTCATGACTGGTCTCGACTTCATTCATGAAGCTTCGGTCCAGCTTGATCTTGTCGAAGGGGAACGAGCGAAGGGTCTCGAGCGATGAATAGCCTGTTCCAAAATCGTCGATAGCGATCGCAACGCCCTGCTGCTTCAGCGCCCGCATCGCAACCAGCGCCTTGGCCTTGTCGACGATGATCGATGACTCGGTTATTTCAAGCTCTAGCCGCGATGCTGGCAGGCCGGTTTCCTGGAGGACGGAACGGACCAGCTCGGCGATGTTTGCATGGGCGATCTGGATGGGCGAAATATTGACGGCGATCTTGATGTCGTCCTTCCAGCTGACCGCTTCCCTGCATGCCTCGCGAAGTACCCATTCTCCGATGGGCACGATCGCACCGCATTCCTCGGCTATCGGAATGAAATCGACGGGCGGGATATTTCCGCGTTCAGGATGGTTCCATCTGAGCAGCACTTCGTAGCCGGTCGTCTTGCCGGTCGCCACCGACTTCTGAACCTGATAGTGAAGATACATCTGGTCGCGCTCGATCGCGACCCAAAGGTCGCGAGCCAGCTTTCTCCTTTCCCGCGACGCTTCATCCATGGACTCTTCATAGAAGCAGACGTTGCGCCCGACCTCGTGTTTTGCGCGATACATGGCCAAATCCGCATTTGCGAGAAGCGTTTCGGCCTTTTCGCCAGCCTCGGGGTAAAGTGCGACACCCACGCTCGCGCCGGGGACGATCTGATGCCCCTCGAAATCCATCTTCTCCATGAGTGTGGCTTCCAGCCTCGCAACGAAGTCGTCAAGCTCGGCCCTGTCGCTGAAGCGCTTCACCGCCGCGAACTCATCGCCCCCAAGCCGGGCAACGAGTTCCTCGTCACGCAGGATGCCGTTCAACCGTACGGCCAATGTGCTCAACACGAAATCGCCCGCGACATGGCCCATCTGGTCATTGATTTCTTTGAATTTATCCAGATCGATACCGATGACCGCGACCTTGCTTGACAGTCGTTTGGCAATCGCCAGCTGATGCGAGAGATAGTCATTGAAGGTCGGACGGTTCGGCAGACCAGTCAAAGCATCGTGCTTGGCCATGAACGCGATTTTCTCTTCGCGCGCCAGCCGTTCGGTGATGTCTTCGAATGTCGTGACCCAGCCACCATCCGCCAGAACATTGAACGTCGCAAGAATTGACCGACCGCTCGTCGTCTGATGCACCAGGGTCTTCTGGCCGGAGCGCATGGTCGCCATATGCCTGCGATAGTGATCGATCGCCCGTGAATTTGCGGCATCGCCATCACCGAAGACGATCTGATAGCCGTTGCGAACGATCTCGGAATAGGCAAGGCCTGGGCGAATGAAGTCCTGCGGGAACCCGAAGAGCTGACTGTATCGGGCGTTTGCGAGGATAAGCCGCTCATTGCCGTCAAACATGGAGATGCCCTGGCTCATGTTCTCCAGAGCGAGGTCGAGGTTCCTCGATACTTCCTTGATGCGATCCCCGTCGATCTTTGCCTGTGTGATGTCGCGGGTAATCTTCGCGTATCCGATGAGATGGTGGCCATCGTCATACACGGGTTGGATAACCACATGCGCCCAAAAAGAGGAGCCGTCCTTGCGAAAACGCAGCCCTTCGGCCTCAAACCTGCCGTCGGCGAGAGCGGATTCGAGAGCTCGCTGCGGAAGGCCCTTCTGCTGATCCTCGGCAGAGTAAAACCGTGTGAAATTCTGGCCGACGATTTCCGCGGCGCTATAGCCCTTCGCGCGTTCGGCTCCCGCATTCCAGTTCGTCACGATACCTGAGGGATCGAGCATATAGATTGCGTAATCCGTCACGCCCTGCAAAAGCAGCTCAAACTTGGTTTCGCTCGCATTCGCCTGCTTGGCCGCCTGGAACGCGATGATCGATGCCGAAATGCCCGATGCGAGCATCGAGATCGACACGACGAGAATGGTCACGAGAAGGAATGGCTTCGAAAGCGCCTGAGGCTCGATCGCGTTCGCGCCCCCTTCGATAAACGACAACGCGCCCATTGCGGTGAAATGCATCAGCACGATGCCGAGCGACAATGCAGACGCCGCAGTAAGAATGCGCCAGTTCGAACCTTTCCAGTTCTTTGTGAGCGTGAATCCCCAGGTCGCCATGGCAACCGATATGATCAGGGCAGCGATAACGAGATGCTTATCCCAGACGACGGTGCCCGGAACCTGCAGACCGGCCATGCCGACGAAATGCATCGCTGCAACGCCGACACCGAAAACCAGGCCTGCGGCAATGTTGGCTTGAGAACCCGCAAGTGACACGGCGGCAAGGCCGGCCACAAAGGTAGACGCAAAAGCCGCACCAAGCGAAATAAGTGTCAGGTCGCGATCGTAGCCGACGACGATGCCCGGATCATAGGCGAGCATCGCGACGAAATGCGTCGACCAGATGCCGAAGCCGCCTGCCGCCCCCGCAACGGAAAGCCATATCCAGCGCGGCGCGCCTTTTGACCTGCCCGCACTTCTCAGGAACAGGATCGTTCCGAGATTGGACACAAGGCATAGGACGGCAGCTACCAGAACCAGCGTAAAGTCATGTTGGTATGTCAGGCAGGATACGATCGCAAACATGAGAAAACCCATTCTTTTCAAGACTGACATCGGTCTTGCCGCGTTAAAGAAGGGATAATCCGGCGCCTTTCCAGGTAAAGTGGAACCTTCTGTTCGACTTTGTGATTAACGCCCAAACAACGAAGGCTTATCAGCGGTTTTTGGAACTACTTGCAAAATACCAAGGATTGTATTCCGCGATCTTTCGGGTGTATTACCAATGAGGCGCGATCAGCGGATACGGCCAAAGGCATCGGTCCTCTCGACAGGGCCTGTCACCGCTTGCGTTTGCATGACACTTATATTATAGGCCACGCGTCCGCGTAGACACCCTTGGAGGCAACGCGGATGAGGTTGGGCTTGCCCGCCTCTGGTCCGATGGCACAAGGCTTCAAGCCCGCCGCGGGCTCTCCAAATAACCTCGAAAGGACTAGCCATGAGCCACGAAACTTACGAGCTCAAGGCCGAGGCGCGCGAACGGGTTGGTAAGGGGTCCGCCCGTGAACTCCGCCGCAACGGCTTTATTCCCGCTGTCATCTATGGTGACAAGCAGGCCCCAGTTTCTATCGCTATCAACACCAATGAGGTGACGAAGCGCATTCATGCCGGTGGTTTCATGACCACCGTTGCGACCATCGACGTCGACGGCAAGAAGTACAAGGTTCTGCCGAAGGACTACCAGCTCGATCCGGTCCGCGACTTCACGATGCACGTCGATTTCCTGCGCGTATCTGGCAACACCCAGGTTACCGTTGAAATCCCGGTTCACTTCGTCAACGAAGAAAAGTCCCCGGGCCTCAAGGTCGGCGGCGTTCTGAACATCGTTCGTCACGAAGTCGAAGTTCACTGCCCGGCTGACGCGATCCCGGAATTCTTCACGGTCGACCTTTCCGGTCACAAGATCGGCGATAGCATTCATATTTCGGAAGTCACCCTGCCGAAGGGTGTAACGCCGGTCATCACCGATCGCGACTTCACCATCGCGACGATCATTGCTCCGGCTGGCGGCATCGACGAAGCTGCTGGCGAAGGCGAAGCAGAAGCCTGATCGCTTCTACCAATTTGTAAAGCATAAGGCCCGTTTTCCGTGAGGAAGGCGGGCTTTTTCATTGCCGAAAAAGGCCCATTTCAGCAACATTTAACACATTCATGGAAGCATGCTCCGGCCGGTTGCGAAGTCCCGCCCTGCTGCGCGACCGCAGAATATTTTGACCCCGTGGAGCAAACGGAACCATGAATAATTCCGTTGAGAACAGATTTTTTACGATTGTTTGCGGCGCGCTGCTTGTTTTTGTAGCTCCCCTCTTTGTTCTTTTTCTTTTCCTTTCCTCTGAGCGCGCCGACAAGGAAATACGCGACCATATCTCCGTTCTTCTTGTGGCCAACGCTCAGGCGCTCGCCAAGCCGCTTTGGGATCTCGATGCCGATAGCGTGACCCAGATCAGCGCGACGGTCGTTTCGCAGGGCGCCATCGTCAAGGTGGAAGTCCGCGACCAGTCCGGCGAGCTCGATGTGAGCCAGTCGACCATTCCGAGATCCTTCGATGGCAAGCTGGTTCAGGTTTCCCGAGCCATCATCTACAACACCGTCGATGGGCCGAAGAACCTCGGCAGCATTTCCGTCTTCTATCCGGCACTCGGCCTGTTCTCCGGCCTGAAGCAGGAGGAAGTCGTCTTCATCTCGATCTTCATTTTCGCGGTGCTGGCCGTTTTCGCGACCGCTCTCATCGGCAACCGCATCTTCGTCATTCAGCCTCTGATGCGCCTGACGGCCGCCATCGAGGCGACACGTCAGCTCGGCTCCCGCCACCATGTCGATTGGCAATCGAACGACGAGATGGGTCGGCTCGCCCAGAGCTTCAACGAAATGCAGACGAAGCTCGAAAACGAGGAAACCGAGCTGAAACTCGCGCATCGCCGCACCACCGACATCTACAACCTGACGCCCGCCATGCTCTTCTCCCTCGACGAGGAAGACCGCATCACCGCCGTCAGCGACTACTGGCTGTTTGCGACCGGCTACCATCGCGCCGCGCTCATCGGCCGGAATTTCTGCGATCTCGTTACCCCCTTCACCCGCGACAAGTTCATCAAGCGCAAGAGCCAGCGTGAAAACGGCACCGGCGACGTCACCGTCAAGTTCGTCTGCATGGACGGCCGCATCATGGACGTCCTCATCATGGAATCGGCGCTCACGACCCAGGGACAGGAAGGTCAGTCGCTCTCCGTCATGACCGACGTGACGGAACTCAAGGCCTCCGAAGACCGCAACCATCGCCAGGCGATATCAGACCATCTGACCGGTCTCTTGAACCGCCAGGGCTTCGAAGCCGTGCTCGACAGCAAGATTGCTGCCGCCGATGCCGCCGATCAGGAACTCGCCTGCCTCTTCGTCGACCTCGACCGTTTCAAGTGGATCAACGACAATATGGGCCATGCTGCCGGTGATGCTGCCCTGATCGAGCTCGTGGAGCGGCTGAAGACCCTGCTTGCCCCCTCCGATGAAGCGGCCCGTCTCGGCGGCGATGAATTCGCGATCCTGCTGCCGGCCAAGAATGCCGAAAAGCGCGCCCGCGCCATGTGCGACCAGATCGCTTCGATCTTCGAGACGCCGTTCGGCCCGGATATGCATCTGAGCGCCTCTGTCGGCATCGCTATCTATCCTCACCACGCCGCGACCGCTGCCGAACTGCTGCAGAAGTCCGACATGGCCATGTACGCCAAGAAGCGTGACGGCAAGAATGGCGCGCAGATCTTCGATAGCGGCATGCTCGATCACGCCCGCCGCCGCGCCGAGATCGAAGCCCATATCGAAGCCGGCCTCGCCGACGACTGGTTCGAGGCCTATCTCCAGCCGATCGTCAACCTGAACGGCCGCGGCATCGCCGGCTTCGAAGCGCTGATGCGCCTCAACCACCCCCAGAAGGGTCTCATGCCGCCGGCCGAGATCATCAGCGTGGCCGAAGAAACCGCCAAGATCGTCCGCGTCGGCAATGTCATCATGGAAAAGGCGATCGCCAATCTGGCGAAGATCTCCCGCCTGCCCGGCATGCAGGACACCTATCTCGCGATCAATTTCTCACCGCTGCAGTTCGAGCCGGCGCTCGCTGCCCGCCTTGCCGCTATCCTCGGCCGCCATGGCATCCTGCCGGATCGTATCGTCGTCGAAATCACTGAAGCCGTACTGATGCACGACAACCCGCAGATCCGCATGATCGTGACGGAACTTCGCCGTTTCGGCTGCCGCATTGCTCTTGACGATTTCGGTACCGGCTACTCGTCGCTGAGCTATCTCAACCGCTTCCCGGTCGACATTATCAAGATCGACCAGTCCTTCACCCGCGCCATCAATGATGCAGACGACGACGTGCGCCAGAAGAGCCGCATGCTGATCGAAGGCATCACCACGCTGTCTCACAAGATGAATTGTACCGTCATCGCCGAAGGCATCGAGACGGAGGAGGAATGCGGCACACTGCATCAAATGGGCCTCGACTATGGTCAGGGCTATCTGTTCCACCGTCCGCAAAACGCTGCAAAGCTGATCGAGGAATTGAGCATCTCGCTGCCGAACGTGGCGCGTGCTTCATGAACTGACGAGATATGGGAGGTATACGATGAAAAAGCTGCTGCTTCTTGCACTTCTTACCCTACCCTGCTTTGCCACGTCTGCTTCAGCCCAGGCGGTAGCCTTCGTGACCGAGGAATACGCCCCCTTCAACTACCGCGACGGAAAGGTCATCAAGGGTGCGACCGTCGACCAGGTCGAGAAAGTCATGGCCGATATTGGCATCGATTATACGATCGAGGTAATGCCCTGGGCTCGTGCTTTCAGCCTCGCCCGCGCAACGCCGATGACCTGCGTATTCGCGACCGCCCATAACGCCGCGCGTAACGGTCTGTTCAAATGGGTCGAGCCACTTCTCATCGACCGTAACATCCTGATCACCCGCCAGGGATCGGGCGTTTCGGCAGCCAATCTTGAAGACGCCAAGAAATACGTGATCGGCACGCAGCGCGACGATTACACGGAAGTGACGCTGAAGGAGAAGGGCTTCACCAAGCTCGATGTCGCCAGCGATTTCAACGCGACGCTGCGCAAGCTGCTCGGCGGCCGCATCGACATGATGCCGATCTCCGAACTCTATTTCGACAAGCTGAAGGCCGACCAGCCGTTGGAAATGGTAACGGTGCTCTCCTCCCAGCCGATGGGTATCGCCTGCGAGAAGAACTTCCCGGACGATCTTCTGGGCCACATGCAGGCCGCGCTGGACAAGCTGATTGCCAGCGGCGAACAGAAGCAGATTTTCCTCAAATATGGCCTGCATCTGCTGAACTGATGGGCGCACCGTCGTTCACGCCCGCCTTTGCCACTTGACTTTAACGCCGTTTCGCGGTGGTGAACGGCAACAGCTCTTGCAAGGAAAACGGCCATGCTGATCATCGCGGGTCTCGGCAATCCCGGCGCGAAATATGCCGGCAACCGGCACAATATCGGCTTCATGGCAGTGGATGCCATCTACCGCCGCCACGACTTTTCGCCTTGGTCGAAGAAGTTCAAGGCCGAGATATCAGAAGGCGAGCTTGGCGGCGAGAAGGTGCTGCTGATCAAGCCACAGACCTTCATGAACCTGTCGGGCGAAGCGGTCGGCGAAGCCATGCGCTTCTACAAGCTGCAGCCGTCCGATCTCGTGGCGATCTATGACGAGCTCGATCTCCCGGCCGGCAAGGCGCGGCTGAAGACCGGCGGCGGCCATGGCGGCCACAATGGCATCAAATCGCTCGACGCCCATTGCGGTAAGGAATACCGCCGCCTGCGCCTCGGAATCGGCCATCCCGGCGTCAAGGAACTGGTGCATAACCATGTGCTCGGCGATTTCGCCAAGGTCGACAGTGACTGGCTGGAGCTGCTTCTCGACACGCTCGCCGACAATGCCGAAATGCTGGTCCGCAAAGAGGATTCCCAGCTGATGAACAAGATCGCGCTGGCGCTCGGTGGCAAGGAGGAAGAAGAAAAACCGAAACCGGAGAAGAAGCCGGCGGGGAAATCTCATATCCATCAGGCCCGCAATCAGAGCCAGCAGAAGCTTCCGACAACCGGCCCCATGGCCGAAATGCTGAAGAAGATGTTCGGCAATAAGGGCGACTGAACGCCATGGCGGACGGGGATTTAAGCATCCGACCTGCGGTTGTCCGCGATCTGCAGAACCTGATCACCCTTTACCAACACCTCAGCCCGACCGATCCGGTCCTCGCGCCTGATGTGGCAATCGAACGTTTCTCCGCCATTCTGGCGCAGCCCGGCATGACGATCTTCATCGGCGTTGCCGGCGAGATTGCTGCTGCGACCGTAACGCTGATCATCGTGCCCAACCTGACGCGCAATGGCGCCTCTTACGCGCTGATCGAAAACGTCGTCACCCACGCCGACCACCGCAGGCAAGGTTATGCCGGCAAAGTCATCCAGCATGCGATTGCGGAAGCTTGGAAAGCCGGCTGTTACAAGATCATGCTGCTGACCGGATCGAGAAATCCGGCAACACTGCGTTTCTATGAAAATTGCGGCTTCGTGCAGGACAAGACCGGCTATCAGATCCGCCGGGCGTCTTGAGACGCGCACGTCCTGTTCCTCGGGCCCTATTCCTCAGGTTCCGTGGTGAACATCAGCGGAAAGTCCATCTCCTTGGCAAGGTCGATGGCCTCCTTGGCCTTGGTCTCCGCTATGTCCTTGGTGCAGACCACGACCACGCACGAGCCGAGCTTGTGCGCCGTCATCATCACGCGGTAGCCGGTGTCCTCGCTCATGCGGAAGACGGCCTTCAGCACCATGATGACGAATTCGCGCGGCGTGTAATCGTCATTGACGAGGATGACCTTGTAAAGCTTCGGCTTGTCCAGCTTGAGCTTCGTTCTGGTCTTGGGTTTTAAGGCAATGTCGTTGTCAACCATCGGAAATCCGCCCGTTGATGACATGGGAAGGGGTTTCGATCTAACTAAACCTTTTAGATTGCAGAATTTCGACACTTGGTGCCGGGGGGATCCCACTATCATAAGAATAAGGCTGCTACGCCCTGTCGGCAAGGGAGCAGCGAGAAAAGCTCTCTAAGACTTGACCGCTCCCCTCCTTTATCCCATAGCCACGACCAAGGACTTCCAGAGAACAGCAGGTTTCAGCCATGGGCTTCAAATGCGGTATCGTCGGCCTGCCGAATGTCGGCAAATCGACCCTCTTCAATGCACTCACCAAGACGGCGGCCGCGCAGGCGGCGAACTATCCCTTCTGCACGATCGAACCGAATACCGGCGAAGTGGCTGTTCCCGATGAACGCATGCAGAAGCTTGCCAACATCGCGAAGTCCAAGGAAATCATCCCGACCCGCATCAACTTCGTCGATATTGCCGGCCTCGTGCGCGGTGCCTCGAAAGGTGAAGGTCTCGGCAACCAGTTCCTCGCCAATATTCGCGAAGTCGATGCCATCGTGCATGTGTTGCGATGCTTCGAAGACGGCGACATCACACACGTGGAAGGCCGCATCGACCCGGTTGCCGATGCTGATACGATCGAGACCGAACTGATGCTCGCCGACCTCGACAGCCTCGAGCGCCGCACCGAGCAGACGCGAAAGCGCGCCACCAGCAAAGACAAGGATTCCATGGCAATGCTGCCGATCATGGAGGCCTCGCTGGCGCTGCTGCAGGACGGCAAGCCGGTCCGTACGCTACTTTCGAAGCTCGATGCCGAAGAGATCAACATCCTGAAGGGCCTCAACCTTCTGACATCGCACCCGGTTCTCTATGTCTGCAACGTCGCCGAAGGCGATGCCGCGACCGGAAACAAATATACCGAGGCCGTCGCTGCGATGGCGAAGGCTCAGGGTGCCGAAACCGTCACCATTTCGGCTGCGATAGAATCCGAGGTCGCCCAGCTTCCGGATGAAGAGGCCAAGGAATTCCTCTCGGCACTCGGTCTCGACGAAGCAGGCCTCGATCGCCTGATCCGTGCCGGCTACAAGCTGCTACACCTGATCACCTATTTCACGGTCGGACCGAAGGAAACGCGCGCCTGGACGATCGAGCGCGGCACCAAGGCGCCGCAGGCCGCCGGCGTGATCCACTCGGATTTCGAACGCGGCTTCATCCGCGCCAATACCATCGCCTACGACGACTATATCCAGTTCGGCGGCGAAGTCGGCGCCAAGGAAGCTGGCAAGGCACGCGACGAAGGCAAGGAATATGTCGTCCAGGACGGCGACGTCATCCACTTCCGCTTCAACACGTGATTGACCAAAACATGTCGCGCAAAACTGTGGAGCGGTTTTGCGATAACGACATGCGGAAAACCAAGGCCTGAAGCGTGGGAAACGGATCTGAAAGATCGCGACACGCTTTTAGCTGCCGCTCAGCCGGGCGGCAGCCTTTCCACGACGCCTGAGGGCAAGGCGCGCAGCACGATGCGCCGAAGCGGCATCCAGCCCGTACCGATGACGAGCACGATCACGCCGACGATAACAAGCGTTCCGAAGATGTAGGTATCGACGGTCGCACTCCCCTGCCGGAATATCCCATAGATCGCCAGTCCCAGCGTCAGCAGGCCGGACGTCACGAAAGCGCGCCGGTCGATGATGAGACCGACCAGCATCAGCAGCGCGACGATTACGACGACGACAGGCGTCTTGAAGGAATTGGCGTCCATGATATCCAGCCAGCCGCCGTCGAGCGAGAGCAATATCCGTATGCTGTAAAGCAGGGCGGGTGCGGCGACGAGATGAAGCCAGAAGGCGACATCCGATCGCGTCGTCCGGCGGAACCTGTCGCTGAGGTCGAAGCCGAGTGCGGCGACGAACAGGCCGACGGCGCAGGCAAACAGGATGATCGAGACGAGCGTGGGATGATTGAGGATGAAGGCATCGTCACCGCTCGCCCACTGGAGAATCCGGAAGACAAGAGCCAGCACGAGGGCAAGACTGGAGAAGATGGAGAGCGCGAGTGCAAGCGGCACACGATAGCGCAGATAGAAAAGCCCCATGATGACGGGGAATGCGACGATAAATCGGTCGATACCGTCACCGGTGAGCCACAGATCAGCATTGGACGGATAGAGCGACAGCATCATCCGGAAGGTCCAGGCAAAGACCGCCAGCGTCAGCACGACGGCCGGCAGAGCGAGACGCTGGCGCTTGATGAGGATTTCCGCTAGCACCAGGATCGCCGGCAGCACCGCATAGAGTGACGCAATCCCCCAGAGTCCTGCAAGTGCGATGAGAATGCCGATGGTGATCAGCACATCGTGGAAGCCGCGCACGAAACGCGGCGTCTCGGTATCCGACCAGGCCGGCTCCGAAGGCCCGGCCGTACGCGCCTCGACGATCACGCCGCGCGCCTCAAGAAACGGCGCCAGCCGCGAGCTCGCCTCAGTGGTAATCAGCCCCTCGCGCGCCGCCTCATCGAGTATCGACCTTAGTTCAGCCATCCTGGTTCGTCCCTACGGAATCATTGAGCCCGCGCGGATGCTATTGTAAGCAATGAGGCCTGCCTATGATGAGGGACCCTGATGCCTGCAGAAAAGCTCGCCTATGAGGATTTCCAGCCCGGCCGTCGATTTCCGCTCGGCCCGAAAGCGGTAACGGCACCCGAAATCATCGAATTCGCCGCGGAGTTCGACCCACAGCCCATGCATCTGGACGAGGCCGCCGGCCGCGCCAGCATCCTCGGCGGCCTCGCGGCATCCGGCTGGCACACTTCGGCGATGTTCATGCGCATGATGGCCGACAGCTTCGTGTTGAACTCACTTTGCGAAGGCGCCCCAGGCGTCGATTTCATGGAGTGGCGCAAACCGGTGCTTGCGGGCGACATGCTCTCCGGCCATTCGACGGTGCTGGAGGCACGTCCGATGCGCTCGCGTCCGGGCCTCGGTATCGTCAAATTCCGCCACGAGGTGGAAAACCAGCGCGGCGAACTGGTCTGCCTGTCGGAAAATTCCGTCATCTTCGGCATGCGCAACACTTCGGAGGCAGGCGCATGAGAATGTCGGAACTCTATGCCGCCGGCGAAAAGGTCGAGATCGGCGCTTACGTCTTCACCGAGGAAAAAATCCTCCGCTTTGCCAGGAAATACGATCCGCAACGCTTCCATATCGACAGGCAGGCGGCGGAGGACACTATGTTCGGCGCCCTCTGCGCCTCCGGCTGGCATACGGTGGCCGCCTGGATGCGCTGCTTTCTGGATCACTGGATGGCAGAAATGCGCCGGCTGTCGGAACAGGGCATGGAGCCGCCAAAGCTTGGTCCCTCGCCCGGCTTCCAGAAGCTGCAATGGCTAAAACCGGTCTTTGTCGACGAGACGATCACCTATTCGGTGACCTTTCTCTCCAGCCGGCCGCTCACGTCGCGGCCGGGTTGGCATCTCAACGCCATCCTCTGCGAAGGCGTCAACCAGAATGGTATTGCAGTCATCCGCTTCGAGAGTAGCGTGCTGGAATTCGACTAACCTGGCCCACTCAGTGGCCGGCGAATTCCACCAGCGTGTGCACTTCGACACCGAGATCTTCGAGCTTCTTGCGGCCGCCGAGATCCGGCAGGTCGATGACGAAGCAGGCGCCGACCACTTCAGCGCCGATCTGACGAAGCAGCTGGGTTGCACCGACAGCCGTGCCGCCTGTAGCGATCAGATCGTCGACAAGGATCACCTTCTCGCCGGGCTGAACGGCATCGCGGTGCATCTCCATCTCGTCCACGCCATATTCCAGGCTGTAGGCGATGCGCACCGTCTCATGCGGCAGCTTGCCCTTCTTGCGGATCGGAACGAAACCAGAGGAAAGCTGATGCGCGACGGCACCTCCGAGGATGAAGCCCCGCGCTTCCATGCCGGCGATCTTGTCGACCTTCAAGCCCGCATAGGGCTGCACGAGCTCGTCGACAGCGCGGCGGAAGGCACGTGGATTGCCGAGCAACGTGGTGATGTCGCGAAAGATGATGCCGGGCTTGGGGTAATCCGGAATGGAGCGGATGCTGGCCGCAAGCTCCGAAAGCGTATTGTTCATCGAAAATCCGTATCTGCGAGGGGCATGAAGCGCCGCACACTATCAATTGCGCCGGACCAAACCAAATAAAAAAGGCGGCCGTAAAGCCGCCTTTTCCTTGGGAATGAAGATCGCTTAGTGATCAGTCCGGGAGTAAATCGAACGCTTGGTCAGGTAGATCAGTACCGTGAAGATCAGCAGGAAGATCATGACCATGAAGCCGGTGCGCTTACGCTCTTCGAGATGCGGCTCGGACGCCCACATCAGGAACGACGAGACATCCTTGGAATACTGATCGACCGTCTGCGGCGAACCGTCGTCATAGGTGACCTGGTCGTCGGAGAGCGGCTTCGGCATGGCGAGGACGGCAGCGGCATGGAAATACGGGTTGTAATGCGCGCCTGCCGGAACCTGGAAGCCCGCCGGCGGCTCTTCGTAGCCGGTCAGCAGCGAGTGGATATAGTCCGGACCGCTTTCCTGATACTGGGTGAAGATGTCGAAAACGAACTGTGGGAAGCCACGTTCGACTTCGCGTGCCTTGGCAAGCAGCGACATATCCGGCGGAGCCGCACCATTGTTCGCGGCAGCGGCAGCTTCCGCGTTCGGATAGGGCGACGGGAAGTGGTCTGACGGAACCGCCTTGCGGGTGAACATCTCACCGTTGGCATCAGGGCCGTCCTGGACTTCGTAATTGGCTGCGAAGGTCTTCACCTGCGCATCCGAATAGCCGAGTTCGCTCAACATGCGGAAGGGCACGAGGTTCATCGAGTGGCAGGCGGAACAGACTTCAGTGTAGACCTTCAGGCCACGCTGCAGCTGGCCCTTGTCGTAATTGCCGAACGGACCGGCGAAGGTCCAGTCGATCTCCTTCGGCTCCTTCAGCGGATAGTGCGGGGTGGCACTTTCCTCATGGTGAGCGGCCGGAGCCGCCTCTTGGGCGAAAGCCACGCCACCGAGACCGGCCACGACAGCAAGCGAGAGAATGCTTGCAACAAGCTTATTCATATTTCTGGTCCTTCCCGTCGCTCGCTCAGGCCTTGGCCGCAGCAGTCTTGTTGCGCTTTTCGAGCACCGCTTCAGTGATCGAGTTCGGAATGCGGCGCGGTGTTTCCACCAGACCGAGAACCGGCATCGCGACCAGGAAGAAGGCGAAGTAGAGGAGTGTGCAGACCTGCGAGATCGTCGTGTACAGGCCTTCCRCAGGCTGCGAACCCAGCCAGCCCAGGATGATCGCGTTGATCGCGAACAGCCAGTAGAACAGCTTGAACCACGGACGATAGACCGCCGAACGCACCTTCGAAGTGTCGAGCCAGGGCAGGAAGAACAGCACGAGGATGGCGCCGAACATCACCAGAACACCGCCGAGCTTGGAGTCGATCGGACCGACGTTGAAGGTGATCGAACGCAGCATGGCGTAGAAGGGCAGGAAGTACCATTCCGGAACGATGTGGGCCGGGGTCTTCAGCGGGTCGGCCGGAATGTAGTTGTCGGCATGGCCGAGATAGTTCGGCAGGTAGAAGACGAAGTAGGCATAGACGAGCAGGAAGATCGAGACGCCGAGCGCATCCTTGAGCGTTGCGTAAGGCGTGAAACGAACCGTATCTGTCTTGGTCTTGACCTCGACCCCCGTCGGATTTGTCTGGCCGACCACATGCAGAGCCCAGATGTGCAGGACGACGACGCCGGCGATCATGAAGGGCAGCAGGTAGTGCAGCGAGAAGAAGCGGTTCAGCGTCGGCTGATCGACGGCGAAGCCGCCAAGCAGGAACTGCTGCACCCATTCGCCGACCAGCGGGAAGGCCGAGAAGAAGCCGGTGATGACGGTCGCGCCCCAGAAGGACATCTGCCCCCAAGGCAGAACGTAGCCCATAAAGCCGGTCGCCATCATCAAGAGGTAGATGACGACGCCGAGGATCCAGAGGATTTCGCGCGGCGCCTTGTAGGAACCGTAGTAGAGACCGCGGGCGATGTGCAGGTAGACGGCGACGAAGAAGAAGGATGCGCCGTTGGCATGCATATAGCGCAGCAGCCAGCCGTGGTTGACGTCGCGCATGATCTTTTCAACGGAGTTGAAGGCGATCGTCGTGTCGGCGGCGTAGTGCATGGCGAGCGTGACACCCGTCAGGATCTGCACGATCAACATGACGGCGAGCATGGCGCCGAAAGTGTAAGCGTAGTTCAGGTTCCGCGGAACCGGATAGGCAATGAAGCTGTCATAGACCATGCGCGGCAGTGGAAGGCGCGCATCGACCCACTTTTCCAGGCCGGTTGATGGTTCGTAGCTGGAATGGCCACTCATTAATCAGTCTCCCCTCAACCGATCTTGATCTTCGTGTCGGACAAAAACGAAAAGGTCGGAATCGCCAGGTTCTGCGGCGCCGGACCTTTGCGGATGCGGCCGGCCGTGTCGTAGACCGAGCCATGGCAGGGACAGAACCAACCATTGTATTCACCGGCCTGACCGAGCGGAACGCAACCGAGATGGGTGCAGGTGCCGACCATGACGATCCAGTTTTCCTTATCTTTGCCGCCCGAGCGGTCAGCGCCCGTTGCAGGAGCATCGGCAGGAAGGTTTGCGTTGCGGGCGATCGGATCCTTGAGGTCCGACAACTGCACATCGGCTGCGGCCTTGACTTCTTCCGGCGTGCGGTTGCGGATGAAGATTGGCTTGCCGCGCCACTTTACCGTCAGCGACATGCCGGGCGTAAGGCTTGCAACATCGACTTCGATGGAAGCAAGCGCCAGCGTCGACGCGTCCGGACGCATCTGGTCGATGAACGGCCACGCAACCGCAACGGCGCCGACCGCACCAGCCATGCCAGTGGTGAGATAAAGGAAATCACGGCGAGTGGGCTCTGYGGCCTCGCTTGTCGTTAAGTGTTCGCTCACGGCTTAACCATCCTCTGCGCAATTGTCGCGGAATTCCGCCCTGCCCCTCMAGAGGCGGCGAATCTATCACAACATATTTCGGCCATAGATTCCCCACCAATCCGGCGCGTTCTATGCTTGATCGCAAATTATGTCCAGCCTTGGCAAGGGGATGAGGGCACAATGTCGCGGGAAATTTCAGTGAATTTTTTAAGGCAATCACTGGCTTGCAACTTTGCTGCATTGCAACAAAGCAGGGGGCGTGTTAGGCGCTGGTGAGTTTGCCATACGAATTTGGATTTGCGCCGATGAGGCATACTGTTTTCTGCGTATTGAGCGTCCTCATCACCATCGTTCTGGCTCTCGTTTCGCTTCGCTACTTCACCGATTTCTGGCTGCTTTCGCTCGTTTATAGCTTCCAGATTCATCTCAGCATCATCTGCGCCATTGGCGCGGTCGTTGCCCTCTTTTTCAAGCGGCACTGGTACGGCTTCGTGATGCTGGCAGTGGCGACCTTCCTGAATATCCACGGCGTCATAATGCTGCGCGAATTCGCCGGCAAAATGCCTGCGGAAGATGCCCCCCGCCTTTTCCGGCTGATGTCCTTCAATATCGAGTTCGACAATTTCGGGAACGGCGAGAAGATCGCCGACGCCGTGCTGGCATCCGGCGCCGATGTGGTCGACATCATGGAAGCACAACCGGTCTTCTCGCAATTGCCGCGGCTGGCACAGATCTATCCATATCGCATCGGCTGCGACACGAGCGACGCCTGCGATACGCTCGTGCTGTCGAAACGTCCATTTGCCGCGCACAAGGTCTACGATCTCGGCGCTCTCTGGAAGCAGAGGCTGGTTTCGATCAAGATCGATTTTGACGGAACCTGGGTAGATTTTCTGTTTCCGCACCTCACCAAGCCTTATTTCGACGATTTTCAGGCCGATGAACTGGTGGAGCTGAAGGCTATCATGCAGTCCCGCACCGGTGCGCTGGTGGTTGCCGGGGATTTCAATTCCGCAATCCTCGCACCAACCATTCAGGAACTACTGCGCGGTTCGGGCCTCACCACCGCATTTCCCGAACCCACGACCTGGCCGGTCTCCGCCGGGCCGTTCGGCATCAGCATCGACCATATCTTCGCAAGACCACCGCTGCTCATCCGCTCGACGAGCCGGCTGGAAGACAGCTTCGGCTCGAACCATTATGGCCTAGTCAGCGATTTCGTTCGCGAATACTGAGCGCGTATCGTCATCGTCGGAGGCGAGGAAACCGCCGGACTGGCGCGCCCAGAGCTCTGCATAAAGCCCGCCCTGTTTCAGAAGCGCATCATGCGTGCCTTCTTCGATGATCTTGCCGCGGTCGACCACGACAAGCCTGTCGAGTGCCGCGATCGTCGAAAGCCGGTGGGCGATCGCCAGCACCGTCTTGCCTTCCATCACGCGGTTGAGGTTCGACTGGATCGCCTCCTCCACTTCCGAATCGAGCGCCGACGTCGCCTCGTCGAGAACGAGTATCGGCGCATTCTTGAGCATCACACGCGCAATGGCGATGCGCTGACGCTGGCCGCCCGAGAGCTTGACCCCGCGCTCGCCGACATGCGCATCGAAACTCTTGCGGCCCTGCTGGTCCCGCAGCAACTCGATGAAGTCGAGCGCCTCGGCGCGTCTGGCTGCCTCGACGAGGCGCTCCTCGCCGGCATCTGGCCGGCCGAACAGGATATTGTCGCGCACGGATCGATGCAGCAGCGACGTATCCTGGCTGACCATGCCGATCTGCATGCGCAGTGATTCCTGCGTGACGGCGGCGATATCCTGCCCGTCGATAAGGATGCGTCCACCCTGAATATCGTAAAGGCGCAGGAGAAGGTTCACGAGCGTCGATTTGCCTGCGCCGGAGCGGCCGATGATACCAACCTTCTCGCCCGGCCGGATCGTCAGCGAGAAATTCCCAATGACTGCGTTTTCCTTGCCGTAATGGAAGGAAACATTCTCGAAGCGGATGCCCGGCTGCTTGATGACGAGTTCCTTCGCATGGGGACGGTTGACGAGATGCAGCGGCTGCGAAATCAGTTCGGCCGCATTCTGGATGGTTCCGAGGTTGCGCATGATGCCGTTGAATTGCGTCATCAATCGCCCGAGCAGGAAGTTCAGCCTGAGCACCAGAGTCAGCGAAAAGGCGACCCCGCCCGAGCTGATCAGTCCGCGCAGCCACAGATCGACGCTGATGCCTGCCATTGTGACGATCATCAGGCCCGACAGCAGCGCCATTGACGCGCGAACGCCAGTGATGAAGCGCGTGAACTTCAGCACCGTTTCCTGGTAGGCATTGAAGCCGTCGAGCATGTACCGGTCGCTCTCTTCGTCGCGGGCGAAGAGCTTCAACGTCTGGATATTGCTGTAGGCATCGACGATGCGGCCATTGAGCAGGGAGGCCGCTTCC
The DNA here is from genome assembly GCF_056405875.1 of Rhizobium sp. P1_E6. Lineage (NCBI taxonomy): Bacteria > Pseudomonadati > Pseudomonadota > Alphaproteobacteria > Hyphomicrobiales > Rhizobiaceae > Rhizobium > Rhizobium sp. P1_E6. The sequence goes on from NZ_JBFUBG010000025.1 coordinate 55,158, forward strand.
GCAGTCTCGCGCGAGTGATAGCGGATGCGCGGCACGAAATAGCGCGCAAGCACGCCGAAGGCCACCAGCCAGAAGAGAACCACCGCCGCGAGCGATAAATCGAGCTGCCCCACCAGAACGAGGGTAGTGACGGCATAGATGCCAACGAACCAGACGCTTTCCATCAGCGACGTCACGAGATCGCCTGTCGCCTGCCCCGCCGACCAGACCTTGGTGACGATGCGGCCGGAAAAATCACTCTGGAAGAAGGCAAGCGACTGGCGCGACACATGCAGATAGGACTGCCAGCGCGCCATGTTGTAGAAACCCGGCGTGATGACCTGCTGGTCGATCAGCGCGATCAGGAAGGCAACGACGAAGCGGACGATGCCGATCAGCGCCAGCATGCCGAAAAGCTCGCCGCCATGGGCGTCAAGAAGCGTGCTCCAGCCGGCCCCGGGCTTTATCGCTCCGAGAATATCGATGAGCCGCCCGACGAACCAGAAGAGCGCTGCCTCGATCGCCGCCGAAATGCCGCCAAGCACCAGCATGGCGATGAACGGCCATCTGGCTTGGCCGATATAGAACCATATGAATCCCAGCGTATTGCCCGGCGGTTGGACATTACCGCGGGCGCGGAACGGATCTATCCAGGTTTCGAACAGGCGGAGGATCGGAGTGAGCAGCATCATCGCGATATAGGCCCGTTCAGAATTGCGGCAAAGAGAATACAAGCCCGACGCAACCTTATATTTTCGTAATGATCGGTAATATCGGCGTCATCTCTATTGATACGGGTGGAAGCAGCCACGATCTCATGCCATGATCGCGCCTTACCGGAGACCGCAGTAATGGAAACGAAAACGCTTAATGCGCATCTTCCGCTCCCCCTTGCGGAAAAGCTTGACGCTCTGGCAGACGCGATGGACGTGCCGCGCGACAGCATCGTGACGGACGCCATCGCAAGCTGGATCGAACGAGAGGAGCGACAGCGGATTTTCACGCTTCGTTCGCTCGCTTCGAACTCGATCATTGTCGTGGAGCATCATCGCGTCATCGACTGGGCCGACAGCCTCTGCGCTGACCGGATCCGCACGCTCTAAGCGGAAAATTGATTTTCTTCAGCAGGACAAAAAAATAGCCCTCCCCGCAGAAACGGGAAGGGCTTGTTTTATTGGGCGGCGACTTCGGCCTCTTCCTCGTGATCGGCGAGGAAGCCGCCGGACTGGCGGTTCCAGAGATCGGCATAGACGCCGCCGTGGCTGACCAGTTCGCCATGTGTGCCGCTTTCGGTCATGCGGCCTTTGTCCAGCACGATCAACCGGTCCATCTCAGTCAGCGTCGACAGGCGGTGGGCAATCGCGATGACAGTCTTGCCCTCCATCAGCGCGAAGAGGTTTTCCTGGATCGCCGCTTCCACTTCGGAATCGAGCGCCGAGGTCGCCTCGTCGAGCACCAGGATCGGCGCGTCCTTCAGGAAGACGCGGGCGATCGCTATGCGCTGGCGCTGGCCGCCCGACAGTTTTACACCGCGCTCGCCAACCTGCGCGTCGAGCGCCTTGCGGCCCTGCAGATCGACAAGCCCTTCGACGAACTCCCAGGCATTTGCCCGTTTTGCAGCCTCGATCACTTCCTCGTCCGTCGCGTCTGGACGGCCATAGGCGATGTTGTCGCGGATCGAACGATGCAAGAGCGACGTATCTTGCGTCACCACGCCGATCAGCGCACGAAGGCTGTCCTGCGACACCTCGGAGATATCCTGGCCGTCGATGGTGATGCGCCCGGCCTCCAGATCGTAGAAACGAAGGAGCAGGTTCATCAATGTCGTCTTGCCGGCGCCGGAACGTCCGACGAGACCGACCTTCTCGCCAGCCTTGATATCGAGCGACAGGTTGTCGATGATGCCCTTGCCCTTGCCGTAGTGGAAGCCGATGCGATCATAGTGGATCGCACCTTTCTTCGCAGTCAGTGTGGGCGCATCAGGCTTGTCGACGATATCGTGCTGCTTCGACATCATCTCCATGCCGTCATAGACGGTGCCGATGTTTTCGAAGAGTGCCGAGACTTCCCACATGATCCACTGCGACATGCCGTTGACGCGCATCGCAAGGCCGATGGCGATGGAAATCGCGCCGACCGAGATCGTTCCGTTCAGCCACAGCCAGATGGACAGGCTGGAAATGACGAACAGCGAGATGCAGTTGTTCATGTAGACACTTATATGGAAGAGCGTCACCTTGCGCATCTGCCTGTGCACCGTATCCAGGAACCCGTCCATGCTCTCCTTTGCATAGACCTCTTCACGACCTGCATGTGAGAACAACTTCACGGTGGCAATGTTCGTGTAGCTATCCACCACACGGCCGGTCATCAGCGAGCGCGCATCCGCCTGCTGAGCGGCGATCTTGCGAAGCCGCGGCACGAAATAGGCGACGATGCCGATATAGACGCCGAGCCAGGCAAGGATCGGCAGCATCAGCCGCCAGTCAGCCGCCGCGATGATGACGATCATCGACAGGAAGTAGGTGACGACATAGACGAAGACGTCGAGGATCTTCATGACCGTCTCGCGCACGGCAAGCGACGTCTGCATGACCTTTGTGGCAACGCGTCCGGCGAACTCGTTGGCAAAGAAGGTCATGCTATGACGCAGCAGGAAGCGGTGCATCTGCCAGCGCGCAATCATCGGATAATTGCCGAGCATCATCTGATGCATGATCAGCGAATCGAGACCGGCGATGAGCGGCAGTCCGATCAGCACCAGCGCACCCATCCAGATCAGCTTGTGACCCTCATTCTGCAGGAAGGTCGCCTTATCGGCATTCGTCAGCCAGTCGACGATATCGCCAAGGAACTGGAAGAGCGCCACTTCGCCGACCGCGATCAGCGCCGTCAGAAAGGCCATGAGCGCAAGCCATCCCGCCGCCGGCTTGCTGTAGTGCCAGCAGAAGGCAAAAAGACCCTTCGGCGGAGCAACCGGCTCCTCGCTCGGATAGGGATTAAGTCGCTGTTCGAACCAGCCAAACATGAAATCGCTCCAGAACTTCCGCGTTCCGGTCCCTGCTTTGCGCTCTTGTGTCGCACGAAAGCACATATGGGAACCGGAGGCTCAAGGGGCGAGGCCGTAATGGCCGCGCAATTATTCAAAAATGGGCAATTGGGAAGAGAAAGCGCCTATACGCGCCAGATCGCCAAGCGTGGCATCACGGGCAGGAGACGCATCAGCACAAATGTATTCATGTCGGCGCTCCCTGTTGGCGATTGAAGATATGCACCGATAACGCGAAAATGCCTAAATTTCCAGCCCTGAACTCTTGGAAAGTGACTGTCCCATGGTCAAAAAGCGTCTTGTTGCTTCAAAATCACAGTTCGGATAGGCCATTTGCGCATCATGGCAACGGATGGCTTCCCTTATGGCGGATATCAGACTGGCGCTCTACCAACCGGATATTCCCGGCAATACCGGCACGATTCTGCGCCTTGCCGCGTGCCTGGGTTTTGCTGTCGACATCATCGAACCTGCGGGCTTCGACATTTCCGACCGAAACCTGAAACGCGCAGGCATGGACTATCTGGCTGCGGCAGCGCTTACGCGACACGTCAACTGGGAACATTTCGAGAAATGGCGTGTTGGAACCCGCCGACGCCTGATCCTCGCCACCACCAAGGCATCGCAGCGCTATGCGGATTTCGCCTTCCGCCCGGACGATATCCTGCTGTTCGGCCGGGAAAGTGCTGGGGTGCCTGATCATGTGCATGAACGCGCCGACGGACGCATCCTGATCCCGATGGTGGAGGGCCAACGCTCGATCAACCTCGCCCTCTCCGCCGCTATGATAGCAGGCGAAGCCATGCGCCAGACCGTCTGGGCATAACGGGCAAAATGCCGGTCCTTGCCGGCCATTCTGTCGTAAACAACGCTTTGAATCGGCGCAAAAGCGCCTATATTTATTAGCCGAGCAATCAATAAATCTGCGCGAGCACTGCGATTCCAATGATTTGCTTGACTACAGACTCGTAGAATCGAGCGAACTCTTTTCAAGAAGAAGAAAAAGACCGAGCCCATGGAATCCACGATCGTCATGATCAATCTGTTCGGCGCGATTGCGCTGCTGCTTTTCGGCCTCGCACAGGTCAAGGACGGCGTCACGCGTGCCTTCGGCGCACGGCTGAGGACCGGGCTTGCGACAGGCACGGCGAACGGGCCGCGCTCGATCCTGTCGGGGTTCCTGGCGACCATCGCCCTCCAGAGTTCGACCGCGACTGCCCTGATGACGGCCTCTTTCGTGGAGCGCGATCTCATCAAGCCACGCATGGCCCAGATCGTGCTGCTCGGTGCCAATGTCGGGACTGCCGTAACCGCCTGGATAGTCGCCACCGGCATCGAGTGGCTTTCGCCGCTGCTCATTCTTGGCGGCATCGTGCTCTATCGCGGAAAGTCCAGCGCTCGCCACGGCGGCGGCGCGGCCATGATCGGCATCGGCCTGATGCTGCTCTCCCTGCATCTGCTCGGCAATGCGACAGAGCCCATGCGCACATCGCCAGCACTGGCAGCTTTCATCGGCCTGCTCGGCGATGCCTGGCCCGTTGCCCTTGCCCTGTCGGCAGCGCTTGCCTTCATCTCCTCATCCAGCCTTGCGGTCGTCGTGCTGATCCTGTCGCTGGCGTCGACGGGAATCGTATCGCCTGAACTCATCATCGTTCTCGTCCTTGGCGCCAATCTCGGCGGTGCGATCCCGCCTGTCGTCGCCACCCTCTCCGGCCCTGCCTCGGCAAGACGCGTCACGCTCGGCAATCTCATCGTCCGCACGGTCGGCTGCTTGATCGCCCTGCCGCTTGCCGGCTACGCCGCCCCGCTCCTGCATTTGTTGCCTTTCGGCCCGGCCAAGCTGCCGGTCGATACGCATCTGATCTTCAACATCCTGCTCGCCACTCTTGCCTGGCCTTTCTCCCGAATGCTGGCTGCCTTCACTGCCCGCCTCGTGCCCGATGATGAGCAGCCGGATCAGGGTCCCAAGTTTCTCGATATGCAGGAGCTTTCGACGCCCGTCGTGGCTCTTGCCAGCGCGACACGCGAAGTGCTCGGCGTCGGCGATCTCATCGAACGCATGCTGCTGCGGGCTTCGGATGCCTTCCAGCACAATGACATGTCCAAGCTCGCCGAGATCCCTGCGCTCGAAAAGCGTGTCGATCTGCTGCAGCAGGAGGTGAAGGTCTATCTTTCCAAGCTCGGCCGCGCCGGTCTCAGCGACGAGAACGCCCGCCGCTCGATCGTCATCATCGACTACGCGATCAATCTCGAGCACATGGGCGACATCATCGAGAAAGGCTTGCTGGAGCAAGTCGGCAAAAAAGCCTCGCTCGGCCTGAAATTCTCCGAAGACGGCTACAGGGAATTGCGCAAGCTGTTCGAGCTGACGATCGACAACCTGCGTGTCGCACAAACGATCTTCGTCACTCGCGATTTCAATCTCGCGCGGCAAATGATGGAAGTGAAGGTCGAGGTTCGCCACATGGAGAAACAATCTGCCGAGCGTCATCTGGAGCGCCTGCGTGACGGACGCGCCGACAGCCTGCAAACGAGTTCCCTTCATCTCGACATGCTGCGCGATCTGAAACGCATCAACGCCCACATCGTCTCGGTGGCCCATCCGATCCTAGACGAGAGCGGCCTTCTGATCGAAAGCCGCCTGCGCGACGCGGCAGAATAGGTTTAGTCGGCGGACGGCAGACGCCGCATGGTGAATTCGATCTGATCGCCCTCGAGCTGACGCCAGCTTTCCACTTCGGTCCAGTAGGCCGCCTTTGGATATTCGTCGAACCATTCGCGCGCCTTGGCACGGGCTTCCATAAGCCCCATTCGGTATGTCTCGCGGACGAAATGATCTCGCTCACGGGCGGACGCTTCTGCCCGATGCTTTGCGATTCTGCGCTTCAAGCCTTCGAAGGGCGGAGGCCCCGGAATTTTCACCATGAAACCTACCTCTGAATGAAAAATAGTATCGAAATCCGTCCGTTGCGAGTCGAATCTTGCGAACCCTGTCGGCCTCCATCCGCTGGCGGGCGCCTGCCGCACCTGCTAAACCATGAGCATAATCAACAAAGAGCGAATCGCATGGAAAGACCGGAACTGCCGATCGGCCTGCCCGAAGACATCGAGGACAAGAAGACCGCTGCCCGAACATGGTTTGAGGGACTGCGGGACACTATCTGCGCATCCTTCGAAGCACTGGAGGATGAACTCGAAGGCCCCCTCTCCGACCAGGAGCCCGGCCGCTTCGTCGCCAAGGACTGGTCGCGTGAAAATGGCGCGGGCGGCGGTGGCCGCATGTCGATGATGGAAGGCCGCGTCTTCGAGAAGGTCGGCGTCCACACTTCCACCGTCTACGGCGAATTCGCGCCTGATTTCCGGTCACAGATACCCGGCGCCAGCGAGGATCCGCGCTTCTGGGCATCAGGGATTTCGCTGATCGCCCATCCCGTCAATCCCAACGTGCCGGCCGTTCACATGAACACCCGCATGGTCGTCACCACCAGCCGCTGGTTCGGCGGTGGCGCCGACCTGACGCCGGTGCTTGGCCGCCGCCGCACGCAAGAAGACGAGGACACGCAGCTCTTCCACAAGGCCATGGAAATTACCTGCCGCAACCATGCGGTTGCCGACTACGATGCCTATAAAAAATGGTGCGACGACTATTTTTTCCTTAAGCATCGCAACGAGGCGCGCGGCGTCGGCGGCATCTTTTATGATTGGCTGCACTCCAGCGAGGAAGCCGGCGGCTGGAATGCCGATTTCGCCTTCACACGGGATGTCGGCCGGGCCTTTTCCATGGTCTACCCGAAGATCGTCCGCTCAAACTTCAATGAAACGTGGACAGAGGCCGATCGTGACGAACAATTGATTCGCCGCGGCCGCTATGTCGAGTTTAATCTGCTCTACGACCGGGGAACGATCTTCGGCCTGAAAACCGGCGGCAATGTCGAATCCATTCTCTCATCCCTGCCGCCCGTGGTCCGCTGGCCCTGATTCAAGCCGCGAGAAGCGCGCTGATAAAATTGAAATACTATTCCGGTAAAATCGCGTTGAAAGGCCTTCATCAGAACCGAGTGCGTCCTAAATTAGTCTCTGTGCGTTACAATCGGAGGAGGATTGTCATGACGATACAAAGCGGCTTGCCTGCTTCTGCAGATATCCCGGAAGCGTCCCGTGCAATCGACGCGCCCGAATTTCTGACGCGCATCGCCGAAGACCTCAGGGCCAGGAGCGGCTCCGACCTGCCGCTCTCCTGCTTCGTCGAGCAGGTGAAACTGCAGCTCGCAGGCGGCAAAACTCCGGAAGAGCTTCAAGAGCAGGCAACGGGCGCTGCCAATAGCAACAAGCCCGCCCATCTTTCGGACACCTACATGGCTTGGGCAATGCCCCACCAATAACAGAGCTTCGGCCGGCGTTCACGTCGGCCGGAACCTTCTCCCCGGAACCTTCTCAATTGCCGCACATTCCTCAATCGCGCGAAAGCGTGCTGGTTTTGCAGTTAAGAAACAGGAGAAGACCATGCGACTTTTCGAATGCGGAACGCTCGTTCCCGGATGCGACTGGCACACCAGAGCCGACAACGACGCCGAAGTCGTTCGCCGCGCCGTCGAACACATGAAGACCGCCCACGGCGAAACGACGATCCGCGAAAACATGGTGGACAATATCAAGGCCCGCATCCGCGACGAAGCGAACGCGGCCTGATTTCAATCGACAATCTCTGCAAGCCGGGCGAGCAATGCCGCCCGGTCGGAGACGAAATTCTCCTCCACCCATTGGTTTTCCAGCGTCGAGAGAATTTCGCCGACCTTTGGCCCTGCCTGTATGCCTGCGGCCATCACATCCGCGCCACTCAGCGGAAATTGCGGCTTCTTCCAAATATTTGCGCGATCGAGAAGCTTCGAAAGCCGTGCCGAACGGCTCATCTCGTCGAAGCTGCCGCCCTCTGCCTTACCCCGTGCAACGCCAAGCGCCAGTTTCAGCCGCACTACGATCCCGTCTGTACCATTTCTGTAGAGCAGCTTTTCGAAAGCGGCAGCGGAGATTTCATCGTTGACGGGTGCTGCTTTTGCCCAGGCTTTGAAATAGGCCGCCTCCGCATTCGAGAATTTCAGGCGTGCAGCCAGCGCATCCAGCCGGGCCGGATCCGGCGGAACGATCGAGGCAAGCCGCAGCAGTGGATCAGGCTCCCAACCGAGCGCCTTCTCGGTCGCAACGAGTGCCGGAATGGCATCGATGCCCCATTTTTCCGTTTCCGGCAGGATTTCCGTGAGAACTGCAACCTGCCGCATCCAGAGCAGCGCCCGGCCGGGATCTTCCGCCGACAGGAGCTTCCTGAGCTCGGACCAGACCCGCTCTGAAGATAGCGTCTTCAGCTTCGAACGTGCGGCCGATGACGCTCTTAGCCCCTCTGCATCTGGTCGTCCGGAACCGTACCAGGCGAAGAAACGGAAAAACCGCAGAATACGCAGATAATCCTCGGCTATCCGCGTTGCTGCATCGCCGATGAAGCGGATATTGCGCTTCTCGATATCCTCGAGCCCGCCTACGAGATCGATCACCTCGCCTGCGGAATTCGCATAAAGCGCATTGATGGTGAGGTCGCGCCGTTCCGCATCCGATTGCCAGTCCGCGCTGAAGGCCACCTTGGCGCGACGCCCGTCCGTCTCCACGTCGGTGCGCAGCGTCGTCACTTCGAAGGGCCTGGCGTCGATGACGAGCGTCACCGTTCCATGGGCAATGCCTGTCGGTACGGCCTTGATACCGGCAGAAGCGGCCCGTTCCATGACGGCTTCCGGAAGCAGCGTGCTGGCGATATCGATGTCGGCGACGGCCAGCCCCATCAGGCTGTTGCGTACGGCCCCCCCGACCACGCGACCCTCCCCGCCATCGGCGTTCAGGAGCGCAAAGACCCGGCCGAGCGCCGGATCCTGAAACCATGCCTGGTCGGCAACAGACGTCATGCATAAAGCCTTTCGTAGAGTGTGCGGACGATACCGGCGGTGATGCCCCAGATCATGCGCGTTTCATAGGGCATACGGTAGAAATGCCGGTCGATGCCGTCGACCACGCGCTTGTCCCGCGTGTGATTGGCCGGGTTCATCAGGAAGGAAAGCGGCACCTCGAAAACATCGTCCACTTCGATCGGATTGAGCTGCAGCGAAAAACCGCGTTGCACCACGCCGAGCACGGGCGTGATGCGGAATCCGGTGGATGACAGATAATTCGGCAGCCGTCCGACCGTCTCGACGAAGCCGCCGCCAAGGCCGATCTCTTCCTCGGTTTCGCGGATCGCCGCCATCTCGGGCGAGACATCCTCGGGATCGATCGAACCACCGGGAAAGGCGATCTGGCCGGAATGCTTGCGAAGTGTCGACGTCCGCTTGGTGAAGATCACCTTCGCCTCTTCGCCATCATCGACGACGGGCACCAGCACCGCCGCATCTCGCAGCTTGAAGGTTTCGACCAGCGCAACGATATCGGGATTGAGGACGTGATCGCCATGATCGCGCCAGGCATGATCGATGGGCGCACCAACCTGGTTGAGCGCGCGGCGGCGGAACTCGGCAGCCGAAAACGGGGGATAGGTCCTGCTGATCGCTTCACTCATCGGGAGGCTGCTTCCAGTTCATCGGCCGGCATGATCGGAAAGGTCTCACCGCCCGAGCGGACGACGAACATGTCCCGGCCCGCGACCTCGGCCACCTCGCCGAGCTCGACCAGTTCATACATCACGGCGCGTGACACCAATGCTTCGAGCCGCCCCCGCACATGCAGATAGGGCTTCAATTCGCTATCTTTCCCATGCCCTGGCCCGTGCCCCGGAAAACGCAAAGGGTGATCCTTCCCGGCTTCTATGACATCACCGACATTCGTGCGAAACGTCAGAATCTGCAGTCCATCCTGCTCGCTCGCATTCATCTCGACGGCGACGAAGGGGGCGTCGATAACCCTGATGCCGACCTTTTCCACAGGAGTTACGAGATAGGTTTTCCCGTCATCGTCCTTCCTCAAAACGGTGGAAAAGAGCTGGACCAGCGGCTGCCGGCCGATCGGTGTGCCCATGTAGAACCATGTGCCATCCGCCCGAATTTCCATGTCGATATCGCCGCAAAAGGGCGGATTCCATTTCTCGACAGGCGGCAATCCACGCTTTTTGCCGGATTTCGCCTCGGAGGCGCGCGAAATAAGCGCGGCAAGCCCCGCTGCATCCGCCATTTGCCTCATTTCCTCGGCTGCCATTGTTCCGTCCCGGTTTGCTCTTAACGAAATAAAGTCACGAGATAGTCATTTGAAACAAACTTGTCAGCCCGCAACATCTTCATAACTGTATCGGGTATGAGGCACGCCTATTAAAGTCAGACGATTCGCAGCCGAATGATTTCAGCCGTTGGAGATGCCCGTGGGTATGATCAAGACCGAAGCCAGCCTCGATGAACAGGCGATTGTTGCCGCCGCCGAAAGAGCGCTATCCGACATCGCCGCCATCCGCGCGGAAGTTTCCAAGGTTATCTTCGGTCAGGAAAGCGTCGTTGAAAACACGCTTCTCGCCGTTCTCTCCGGTGGTCATGCCCTTCTCGTCGGTGTTCCAGGCCTTGCCAAGACGAGGCTCGTGACGACGCTCGGCGAAGTCCTCGGCCTTGCCGCAAACCGCATTCAGTTCACGCCCGACCTTATGCCATCAGATATCCTCGGTTCCGAAGTGATGGACCAGGACGAGAGCGGCCGCCGCTCCTTCCGCTTCGTCAAGGGGCCGGTCTTTGCTCAGCTTCTAATGGCCGACGAAATCAACCGCGCGTCTCCGCGTACCCAGTCGGCTCTGCTGCAGGCCATGCAGGAATATCATATCACGATCGCCGGCCAGCGTTATGACCTGCCCTCGCCGTTCCATGTCCTGGCAACGCAGAACCCGTTGGAACAGGAAGGCACCTATCCCCTTCCCGAGGCCCAACTCGACCGCTTTCTGCTGCAGGTCGATGTCAACTATCCCGAGCTTGCGGCCGAACGACAAATCCTGCTTGAAACAACCGGCTTGACCGAAGCCAAGCCAGAACCAGTCATCAATGCCGCGCGTCTCGTCGAAATCCAGACGCTGGTGCGGCAGATGCCGGTCAGCGACACTGTCGTCGACGCCATCCTTTCGCTGGTGCGCTCCGCCCGTCCGGGCCAGGGCAATGCCTCCACCGACAAGCATGTCGCCTGGGGTCCCGGCCCGCGCGCCGGTCAGGCAATGATGCTTTGCGCCCGCGCCCGCGCACTCTACGAAGGCCGCCTGGCACCGTCGCTCGACGATATCTACGCCTTGGCCGAGCCGGTGCTCGAGCACCGCATGGCGCTGACCTTCGCCGCCCGCGCCGAGGGCATGTCGGTGCGTGACGTCATCGCCGGGCTGGTCAAACAGGCAAAGGGATAAGGAAGCGCTGCGCGTGGCATCCATCGGACAGATCGTCAATCCGACACCTGGCAGCGATGCCCTTTCCCGCGCCAGGCAGCGGGCCGCTCTGGTGCCGGATTGCCTGGTCGAAGCCAAGCGTATCGCCAACACCGTGATCGCCGGCTGGCACGGCCGTCGCAAACGCGGCATCGGCGAGAATTTCTGGCAGTTCCGCCCCTACAGCGACGGCGAAAGCCTCTCACGCATCGACTGGCGCCGCTCCGCCCGTGATGATCATACCTATGTGCGCGACCGCGAATGGGAAGCCGCCCACACGATCTGGCTCTGGGCCGACATGTCGCCCTCGATGATGTACAAGTCGAGCTACGGGAGCGTTTCCAAGGAAAGCCGTGCGCTGGTCATCATGCTGGCACTTGCAGAGATCCTCGCCCGCTCCGGCGAGCGCATCGGCTGCCCCGGCATAATGGAGCCTATATCCGCCCGCAATGCGGCCGAAAGGCTCGCAACGGCCCTGATGCACACGCCATTGACCGGCGGCCTGCCGGAAACCCTGATGGTGCGCGGCTGGAGCGACCTCATCCTCATCGGCGATTTCCTCGATGATGCACCTGCCATCATGGCCCGCCTCGGCCCGCTTGCCCGCCGCGGCCTGCGTGGGCACGTGGTGGAAATTGCCGATCCTGCCGAGGAAATATTCCCCTATAACGGCCGCACCGAATTCACCGATCCGGAAACCGGCGAAAGGCTAACCTCCGGCCGGGCCGAGAATGTGCGTGAGGCCTATCGCAACGCCTATCTCGCCCGACGCGAAAATCTCGGCCTGTCGCTGCGCCATCTCGGCTGGACCTTCGTCAGCCACCGCACCGATCATCTGGCGTCCGAAGCGCTGGTTGCAGTCCATATGTATCTTTCAGGCATGCCGGCAAAGGCAACGCATGGAGGACAGCTTTGAGCGCGCTTCCATTCGCCTTCGCCTATCCCGCCATCCTTGGCGCGCTGATTGCCCTTCCCGTCATCTGGTGGCTGCTGCGGTTGACCCCGCCGCGCCCACAGGCAGAGGTTTTCCCACCGCTGAAAATCCTTGCGACGGTGCTGAAGCGCGAGGAAACACCGGCCCAGAGCCCTTGGTGGCTCACGCTGCTGCGCATGCTGCTGGCAGCCGCCATCATTTTCGCGATCGCCRATCCGGTCTTCAATCCGCGCACCGGCTCGCTCGCGTCAGGCGGTCCCCTCGTCCTCTTCGTCGACAATAGCTGGGCTTCGGCGCCCGATTGGGAACGTCGCGTCCAGACGGCCGATGCGCTGATCGACGATGCAGAGTCTGCAGGCGCTGTCGTCTCCATCGCTTTCACCGCCGACCCGACCAATGACGCGACGCCCGGCACGGCCTCGGCTGCCCGCGAGAAACTGCGCGCCGCCGAGCCGAAGCCGCTCGTGCCGGATCGCCAGCGGGCTTTCGAAGCGTTGCGTGCGGCCCTCAATGGCACGCATCCCGGCACGCTTGCCTTCCTCACCGATGGTGCGGCAAGCGGCGACAATGATACCACCGTCCGTCAGCTGTCCGACCTCCAGCCCGCCGAACTGCGCGTCATCGAGGGTAATACGGCCGACACCGTCGCGATATCAGGCGCCACCAACACGGCCGACGCGATGACCGTGAAGGTAACGCGCCTCAGCCCAGGTGGCGCGGCATCCCTCCCCCTCAACGCGCAGGATGCGCAGGGCCGCGTGATCGCCAGCGGCAGGGCCGACTTCGCCCCCGGCCAGACCTCTATCAATGCCGGCATCTCAGCTCCCTTCGAGATGCGTAACGACTTTGCCCGCGTCAGCATCAATACCGGCGCCACTGCAGGCGCGGTGCATCTGCTTGATGACGCCTTCAAGCGCCGCAGGGTCGTGCTGCTGTCAGGTGAAGGGGGCGACGAATTCCAGCCACTGCTCTCGCCGCTCTATTACATCCAGCGTGCGCTGGAGCCCTATGCCGATCTGGTCCGGCCGACCGATTCCGACCTGTCGGTCGCCATTCCGAAACTGCTTGCCAACAATCCCTCCGTCATCATCCTGGCCGATATCGGCCGCCTGCCGGAAGATACCTACGCTCCCTTGCAGCGCTGGATATCGAATGGCGGCATGCTGCTGCGTTTCGCTGGCCCGCGCCTTGCCGCGGCACCCGCTGAAGATCCGCTGATCCCGGTCACCCTGCGCCAGGGCGAACGCGCGCTTGGCGGCAGCCTGTCCTGGAGCGAACCGCAAGCGCTCGCCGAATTCCCCAGTTTCAGTCCGTTCGCCGGAATACCGCGTCCGACCGACGTAACGGTCAACCGCCAGGTGCTGGCAGAGCCGACGCCGGATCTTGCCGAGCGCACATGGGCAAGTCTTGCCGATGGCACGCCGCTGGTCACCATGAACCGCATCAGTGCCGGCCAGATCGTGCTCTTCCATGTCAGCGCCGAGGCGACCTGGTCGAACCTGCCGATTTCTGGCACCTTCGTCGAAATGCTGCGCCACCTTATCCAGATCTCGCGCTCCGGCGGGGTAACCTCGGAATCATCAGGCAGTGCGCGCGTTGCCGAAACCCTGCCGCCCTTCCGCATGCTGACCGCCAAGGGCATCCTGGTCACCGAAACCGGCAATGCCCGTCCGCTGATCCCGAATCCCAAGGCGGCCCCCGTTGCCAACTTCGACAATCCACCGGGCCTCTACGGCTCGGAGGATGGCTTCGCGGCGCTGAAC
>NZ_JBFUBG010000026.1:0-68915 GCF_056405875.1 Rhizobium sp. P1_E6
GCCCTGACCTGTCGCGCTAGGTCTAGGTCGTAGCCGTTCATCATTCCGTCGCGGTCGATCGAGTTGATAACGATTTCGCCCGCGCCCAGCTCGGCCGCCTGTTGGCAGAACTCCAGTAGATTGATCTTGTACTTTTCGCGTCCATTGTGAGTATAGACAGTGTAGCCGCCTAGCAGCTTAGTCTTGCGCACATCGAGCGTCACGACCACGCTCTGGCCACCCACGGCTTCAGCCATTTCCTTAATCAGGGCAGGGCGAGCAAGCGCTGCGGAACTAATAGATACCTTCTCAAACCCCATGGCGATGATTTGGGCGGCTTGGTCGGCGGTCCTGATCCCTCCGCCATAGGCGAGCGGCATCCTGCTTTCTACTGCGAGGCTGCGCAGCAGCGTCAGATTCGGCGCCTTCTCCAACGCGCTCGCGTCGATGTCGAGGAACATCAATTCGTCGACCGCCTTCTCATTGAATATCTTGACCGCGTTCAGTGGGTCCCCGACATATTTGGGGTCCTTGAACTGCTGCGTCTTCACGAGGCCGCCGTCATGCATCAGCAGGCAGGGAATGATCCGGGACCGCAGCATTGTCACAGCTCCGCAAAGTTTCGGAAAATCGCAACACCGTTCGCGTGGCTCTTTTCCGGATGAAACTGCATGCCGAAGACGTTCCCGCGCGCGACCGCACAGGTAATGTTGTCGCCGTAGGCAACCGTTGCGGCAATGTCGTCCTGCTCGGAAGGGTCGAAGTAGTAACTGTGCAGAAAGTAAAACCCCTGTACCGTGTCCACGGCTTCGAACAGAGGCGCGCCCGGCCGTATCGTCACCGTGTTCCAGCCCATATGCGGTAGGCGAGGTGCTACTGGAAGCTTGGACGCGTCGATTCTCCGCACCCGGCCCTTGACCCAGCCTAGGCCGGAAAGTTCGCCCTCCTCGCTCGATTCCGCAAGAATCTGCATGCCGACGCAGATGCCGAGAACCTTCTTCCCACGGTCGAGAACCTGCTCGTTGAGAAGATCGATCATGCCGGACTCCTTGAAATAGCTCATCGTCGTGTCGAACGCRCCCACGCCTGGCAGGATGTAACGTTCCGCCTTCTCGAGCTCGGACAGCTTTCCGGTGATTACATGCGGCACCTTGAGCTGCTTGTAGATATTGGCGATAGCACCGACATTTCCGGAGCCGTAGTCGATGATCGCGATCATCTCTTCACCGACCTTTCGACACCCATCCACTTGAGAACCCTGGCGCCAAGGCCGAATATCCAGTCCTGGTTCTTGTAGTCACGGTAAGTCTTTTTTGGCATCGTGTGGTAGTGCCGCAATTCCTCGACCGAGATGCCGAGTTTCGTGGCGATGTATTCGAATTCCTCATCAATCGTTTCAGGGTCGTACGCGGGCTTCCGAAGCTTTTCGAGCGCCTGGTCGCGGATCATCTGCCCGGTCAGGATCAGGCTCGAATATTGTACCCGACGCGTGTCGTAGCCGAAACGCGTCGGCAGCCAGTAGCCCTCAAAGAACTTGGTGAAGCGGGATTCAAAATGCTTCTGCGGGTACGGACGCCAGCCGTAGTTCTCCGACAGGGTCTTTATCGCGATTTCCTTAGTGTAGGGCAGCCAGTTGAGCGGCTTCACGACCTTCACGCCGCGTAGGTAAGGCAGGTAGACCTTGTGGAACAGGATGCTGCTGAACGGATAGGTCTTCAGCTGGCGCGTGCCGAAACGCTTGTGGATGTCGCGGATCTGCGTCATGTCCGTGCCATGGTAGAGCCATTCCAGCGGGTTGCGAACGCACTCGGTGGCAAAATTGCCGCCGTTCAGGATGTACTTGATATTGTGCTTGTTCGCGAAGTGATAAAGCGTCGCGATGAAGGCATGGTCCTGGGGAATGTCTAGATGCGGCACGCCTGACTTGAAGAAGGCGAGCTGGAAATCGCGCATTTCCTCCCAGTTGATGACTTCCGTGTAGAGATCCAACCCCAGCTTGTCGACAAGCATCTGGATATTGTTCACTGCAATGTCGGTATTCCAGCCGCCGTCCACGTGGAACACTAGTGGTCGCAGCCCGAACTCCGACACCGCAAGATGCAGCAGATAGGAACTGTCCAGACCACCACTCATGCCCATGATGCAGTCGAACGGCTTGCCATTGCCATTCCCCTTAATCTTCTCCACCATCTCGCGGAAGAGTTGCTTGCCATGTTCGTCGGGATGCCAGTTGGGCTTCACGTCACGCTGGAACCCTTCGCAGTGATCGCAGACGCCCTGCGCGTCGAACACGATCTGCGGATCGCTGGTATCCATCACGCAGCATGTGCATATTCTATAGGGTCTACTCATGTGAATGTACTCTTTGGTTAGAGCGCGAGTGTTCTCTGGGTCAGTTCGAAGCGCCGCAAAAATCCATCGCGCTCTTGGCCTTGAGAGCGGCGGCCATCTCGACCCGCAGGAACTGACGGTGTTTCACCAGAAGAACGAACATCGCGTCTTGCTTGATTGCATCTTCGAGCGACACAATATCCAGGGCGTTGTGGCTTTCGATATTCGGCTCGACGGCAAGGACGTCGTAGCCCTGTGATTTGAGGTTGAGCGCAATCTCCAGCGCCGGCGACTCCCGAAGGTCGTCAATGTCTGGCTTGAAAGCGAGGCCGAGACAAATAATCCGCGGCTCGGCGCCGCGCGCTGCCCGCCAGCCTTGCGCGGACGCCTTGACCTTTTCGACCACCCACTCGCTCTTGTGATTGTTGACCTCGCGCGCGGTGCGGATCAGGCGCGCATTTTCCGGGTCAGATGCTACGATGAACCAGGGATCCACGGCGATGCAATGGCCCCCGACGCCCGCGCCGGGCTGCAGGATGTTCACCCGCGGATGGCGGTTGGCAAGCGCGATGACCTTCCAGACGTCGATACCCTTTTTGTCGCAGATCATCGACAGTTCATTGGCAAAGGCAATATTGACGTCGCGGAAGCTGTTTTCCGTGAGCTTGCACATTTCAGCACAGGCTGCTTCGGTCTCAAGAACATCCCCACGCACGAAGCCTCGATAGAATTCTGCGACAATCCGTGATGCGTCGGGCGTCAGGCCGCCGACTACGCGATCATTCTCGACAAGTTCGGTCATGATCTTTCCGGGCAGCACGCGTTCCGGGCAGTAAGCGATGTGCAGCGTGTCCGGGTCGACTCCGTGGGCGCGCAGTTCATCGGCGACCTGCTGAGTGGTGCCGACCGGAGAAGTCGATTCGAGAATTACGAGGTTGCCGGGCTGGACATAGGGCGCAATGCTACGCGTCGCCGCTATGACGATATCGACATTCGGTTGCGGGATCGGGCCGCTTTCGTGAAATGGCGTGGGCACGGCGATGATGAAGACATCCGCGGAATGTGGGACCATGTCGGCGCGCAGATTTCCCTGCGATACCGCTGAATGGACGAATGCGTCGAGGTCGGGCTCCACGATGTGGATGAGGCCCGAATTGATGGTATCGACCGCCTTGCGACTGACATCCACGCCGATGACCTGGTGGCCCTTGCTTGCCAGCAGGGCAGCCGTGGGCAGGCCGATATAGCCGAGACCGACCACACAGACTTTAAGCTTCAAATCAAGATCTCCTTCAAATGTGCCACGATGCGCTCACATGCATCGCCATCGCCATAAGGGTTATGTGCGTGAGCCATGACTTGATAGTGCTTTTCGTCATCCAGCAGGGCCGACATTTCCTTCACAATTCGGGTCCTGTCCGCACCCACAAGACGCACCGTCCCTGCATCGACAGCTTCCGGACGCTCGGTCACGTCGCGCATCACCAGCACCGGCTTGCCCAGACTCGGCGCTTCTTCCTGTATTCCACCGCTGTCCGTCAAGACGATATGGCAGTATTGAAGCAACAGAGCAAACGGCTCGTACTCCTGCGGAGGTATAAGATGGATATTGTTGATGTTGGAGAGCGCTGCGTGCACATGAGAAGCAACATTCGGGTTCAGATGCACAGGATATACGAAATGCACGTCGGGATATCGCGCCGCCAACTCTGCCAGTGCCGTCGTGATCTGCTCGAAGCCCTGCCCGAAGTTTTCTCTACGATGGCCGGTAACGAGAACATAGCGTTCCGACGCCAGCGGAAAGTGCACGAGTTCCGTCAGTGCCGAAAGTACGGCATCGGCCCGCGCCGGTTCGTCAGCAAACCTTTTCAGGATCCACTTCAGAGCGTCGATCACCGTGTTGCCGGTCTTGAATATCGTTTCGGCAGGAACCGCTTCAGCGGCCAGATTGGCGACGCTCTTGTCGGTTGGGGCGAAATGGACGCTCGCCAGACGACCGACGAACTGCCTGTTCATCTCCTCTGGGAACGGAGCGTGAAGGTCATGCGTGCGCAGCCCCGCCTCCACATGGCCGACGGCACTGCCGGAATAAAATGCGGCGAGCGCGGTCGCAAACGCGGTCGTCGTGTCGCCATGGACGAGTACGATATCGGGCTTTTCACTTTCGAGCACAGCCTTCATATCGATCAATATACGCGCTGTCACGTCAAACAGAGTCTGGCCCGGACGCATAATGTCGAGGTCAATATCGGGCTTGATGTTGAAGACGCCTAGAACCTGGTCGAGCATGTCCCGATGCTGGCCAGTAACGCAGATACGCAAATCGAACGCGTCCGGCTGCGCTTTAAGCGCATGGCACAAGGGAGCCATCTTGATGGCCTCGGGTCGTGTTCCAAAAACAACGAGGATTCTCTTCATAATAACTTACTTTAATATACGCGCAGCCAGGGCGCGATAATCCAAGAGACGCGATGCGATTCTCAGGGACTGGGCGGACATCGGGGCCAATGCATCCGGGTTTACCGAAATTGCTCGAAAGACGGCAAGCAGGTCGTCCGTCTTCTTCAATAGCCAGCCATTGCCTTCCACGAAGGGTATATGACTGGGGACATCATCCAGCACAACCGGGCAGCGCGCGCAAAGCGACATCTGCATGGTTGCCGATTGTGTTCCCGGCTGAACATAGACATCCGCTGCACAGWGCAGGTCGCCCAGCTCATCAGCATCCTTCCAACCTAGAAAGCTAATCCGCGTGCCGGTCGCGATCAGGGCCTCGGCCTCTTTACGCAGTTCTTCGTCGAATGCCCCCGCAAGGATGAAGCGAAGGTGGTTGCCTTCCGTCCGGATGAACGCACGAAGACTTTCCAACACCTTCTTGCGCGGACCCATCTTGCCGGACTGCAGCAACATGACTTGTCCATCCGTCACGCCTGCACTTATGCGGCCACGCTTGCGACGAGCTTGATACTCGGCGTCGTCAAAGACCCGGCCGCCCAAGGGATAGAACTCGAGCTCAGCCCGAGGAACCCCATAAGTCTCCTCGACAAAATCCATAGTTTCGATCGAAACACATAGAATCTTCTCGGCATACTTGCGGCATCTCTTGATGATGGACGCATAGTAAAGGCGGTGCAGAAGGTATTTCGAAACAAAATTCCGGGCGCTGTTGTTCGAGTCCTCGTGGCTGTCGATGTAAAGCTTCACCCGCGGGTATTTGCGCTTGTATCTCGCCGCGGCGAAAAGCTCCCATCCGCAAAGACCGTGGAACAGAATAACGTCTGGGTCGATCTCCTCGAGCAGCCGGAATACGCCCGGATGCGGCCGCAACTTCCTCATGATCTTCCGCGGCAGGAATTTCCGGTAGGGCAATCGGATCACCTTGGCGCCGTCCTTGCCCATATAGGTCGATGGCTCGACATAGGTCCGGCGTCGATCGGCATCGAAATTCTCGGTGGAAGCAACGACGGTGACGTCGTGACCATCGATCACGTGCTGGCGTACCAGTTCATTCTCCTGGTAGCCGAAGCCGTCGATGTAGAAGCAAGAAAGACAAAGATGTGCAATATTCACAGAAAGCCCTCCTGCCTTAGCAATTGCTCCGGGTCCGGGAAGAGGGGGGCAATTCGCCGCAGTTCTTCATCCGACATGTCCCACCATTTCATTTTCAGGAGCCCTTCAATGATCTTGAGGCTGAACCGCATGCGGATCGGGCGGGCCGGGTTGCCGGCGACGATCGCAAAGGGCTCGACATCCTTGGTCACGACACTACCCATACCGATAACCGCACCATGGCCAATCGTCACGCCGCCCTTGATCAGAACCCTCTCTCCAATCCACACGTCATGCCCGATGGTGGTTCTGGCGCGCCATTGGTACGGATGCGTAGAAAATTTGGTTTTGACGCTGTCGCGGTGAGACAGGAAGACGGGACTGGTCGAGACATATTCCATCGGATGGCGCGACCCGCCAATGACGACGCCCCCGGCGATCGAGCAGAAACCGCCGACGTCGCAATCAATGATTGTGCAATCATAGCCGCAGAAGGAATGCCGATCGAAGCACGAACGAATGATCGTGCTGCCGGACTCCACCTTGGATGTCGGATGGACGACACTGTCGGCGATCGCGTTGCCGCGTGCCTTCTTGAGGAGTCTCGAATAAATGTAACTGATGGAAACCATGCCAAACCGACTGTTCTTATAAACCCTTGAGGTCTTCCGACGAACACGCGGCATCACCCGGCTTGTTCTTGCGACCTGAAGCCCGACACGCCTGCCAAGTCAGCACGGCGTGGATAAATAGACTGAAGGACCAAACGGCTGCAAGCAAAACCATGAACTGCCCGAAGCGCAGTGAAAGCCAATATGTGAAAGCCGTCGCTAAGAGCATTGCAAGCAACCGTCCGGCATCCCAAATCAACTGCACATGCGTGCGCCCGAGATAGCTCAGTGTCATGGAGACGGGAGTCGTCACGAAATCGGAAAACAGCATCAACGACAAAAGCGTCGATACGATGCCAATGTTGTCCCAGCGTTTGCCGAAGATCACGGTCCCCCAGGCATTCATGACGATAACGAGGAAACCGACCGCAAACACACCCACGATAGCGAGCCGGAACAGCATCATCAGGTATTCGCGGGCGAGCGCACCTTCCGGCTTGTCGCGGAAGGTGCGGAACTCGGACGCGTATACCTGCGCGACGGCCTGTCCGAGCATGCCGAGCGGCCCGCCGCAGGCGCGCATGATGAGCGCAAAAAGCCCCGCCTCATAAAGGCCGTAGATGGAACTCAAAGCTAGAATGGGAACTTGCTGGGCAGCGAGATTGAAGAGCGCCGCCGGCGCCAGCGTCAATGGGAATCGCTTGTACTCGAGAAAGGTCTCCTTGAGGCGTGCGCCCCTGCGCCAAATCACCATGCCTCCGCGAAGACTAAGCCGCCGCAGGCCGCTCATAGCGCCGACCATGTAACCGATCGCCTGGGCCCAGATCATGCCCGCGGCGTTGTGGTGCGCCAGCCCGAACGCCAACTGCCCGAGGCCGGAAACGACGCCCTGCAGGATCTTGTTCTTGCCAACGCTCCTGATCGCGCGCTGGCGAAGCAGAAGGGCATTGATCAACTGTGAAAACGCAAAGCTGATTGCGATCACGGGCACTGCAAGGAAGGGAAGGTCCTTCCATGACGTGCTGCCCGGCATCATCGACGTCGGCAGGACGTTGACCGCAATGAGGACGAGCAATGACATCGCCGTGACGAGAACGCCGCCGAGAAAGGCGATGCGAATCGCGTCGATCGGGCCGCGCGCAATCGGTATGGCGTGTTCCAACCGACCCGTGCCGACCGACCCGACCAGCGCGCCGAAGCCAAGGATGACGGCGAAGGCGCCCACTTCCTGCGGCCCATAGAGGCGCGTGATGATAGGCGAGATCAGCAGCATGAAGCCTTGCGAGAGGCCCGAACTGATCGTCAGGAGCATGTAGCTCGAGATCTTGGACTTCATACCCGTGCCGCCCGATTCATCCCCCTTGACGACATATCGCAGGGACCGGGTCAATCGCCCCCAAACGCCCATCATGCCGGTTCCTGACCGCAGGCCGTGGCCGATGTGCCTGGCGCGGTAAAATGCGTGCGATACAGCCAGAGCAGGACAACGACCATTCCGAGGCCGTGGCTCAACAATGTCGTGAACAGGTCGCTATCGGCCAGCGCCGTGCGCAGCGGCCCGATTGTGAGCGCCGAAACGAACCAGAGCGGCGCGCCGGAGCGGACAATGGAGTTCAAAACGCTCAGGACAAGGCCGAGAATGACCGAGTAGAGCATGACGCCCCAGATCCCGGCCTGGGCATAGCCGGCGGGAACGAGACCCATGTTGGAAGCGCTGTCGGCGCCGGGAACGAAATAGCCACCGAGCAGTCGCGGCAGGTTGACCCGGACATATTCGCCGCTTGAGAACTGCGCCAGTAACTTGTCAGCCCAATAGACGTGGGGGTGGAAGGTGAAGAAATCGAACCACTGGAAGGTCATGCCGGACGGCACAAAGAAGGCGCGCCGGACGGCGATTTCTGCCACGCTTTCGATGCCACGAACCTCAAACAATAGGAGCGCAACGAGGATGCCGATCGCTGCCATATAGGGCATTGGCGTTAAGCGCTGGAAACGTTCAAGGTAGAACCAGACAGCGATGGCCAGGAACGGCAGGAAAAGCACGATGCGGTGGCTCGTCAGCCCGAAGAAGAAGAACTGGGTGAGGAGCAGGAGGCCGAGCCAGACGAACTTCCGGTTGAGCAGGCAGACGCAGACCAGGAAGATCGTGAAAACCTTGTAGACCCAAAGATTGAGGTAGGACAGCGGCCCGACGTCGAGCAGTTCCGCGACCTTGTCACGGAACTCATAGACCTTGCGGACGTCGAGGTTGAAATAGGCCAGAGCGCCTGAAAAATAGGCCCAGGCAAGCAGATAGACAACGGCCAGCACCGAGATTGCGACTGCAAGCTGCGGCCCCTTGGGAACCGGAATCCGCGAAATGAAATCGGGAACAGGAATCCGGGAGACCAGGTCCACGAGTAGGAGGGCGCTCATCGTGTAGATGACCGGCTCAATGGGCCGGGCGGCATTCAGTCCGAACTCGCTTGTCAGCGGGCCGATGAGGAAGAACGTCGCCATGATCAGGAAGACGTTGCTAACGTCCCGCGGTCGGGAGCTCAAGACTGTTGTGAAAAGCACGAACAGCAGAAGCGAAAACAGGTATCGCGTCATGCCGACGTCATATAGAAAATTGATCGGCGTGTCGAAATAATAGACGACATAGAGGAAATTCTCATACGAGACATCCAGCATCAGGCGAAACGCAAAGAAACCGAGCAAAAGAAGAAGTTCTTCCTTTTTCCATTTCATGAAAAATTCAGAAATATTGCGCACTGTCTCGGTCTCCGGTCGATGCGTTCTCGTGACGCGGCTTTTGCTTCCGCATTCCGTTCAGTCACATGGTGCCCAAATTTCAAGAATCTGTTCCGGCATCGCTGATGCCTGGAAAATATCTTCGTGCAAACTGGCATGCCTCTGAAAATACTTAAAAATATGCCTTGCTGTCGAGTATGGATTTCATCTTGATATAGGCTTTTGCGACTGTTTCGGTTTCAGGAATCATGGACTGGACCTCGTTGATCATCGCGAATTCTTCGGTTCTCTTCTCCACGGTCGCCCGGCTATAGTCGGCGGAAATGTCGAGCGTCACCTCGGAAAGCTTGGAGCCGGTCGGGTCCGGAAGACGAATTTGATACTCTCCATTCCGCATCGGCATGAAAAGGCAATCGAATTCGAATTTGCCCCGCTTGGGTTCGAAATTGTCGCCATAGTCGAGGGCGCAAGGCAGGAAGCTCAGCTTCATTCCTTCAGGGAGCTTGATATTGTAGTTCACGAGCATGAAGTAGCCCCAAGGCGCCGGCTCGCGCACCACATTTGTGATCACCGGCCAGTATTGGGTCATCGCGGCTAGCTTCTTCTTCCGTTCTTCAAGATCGACCTTGTACTTGTTCTCGCTTGCCTTCACCGCGACGGGGTCCATCATGGCAAGCTTGGCGAGCGCGGAATTGGCAATGGCAAACTGCTCGTCCGCCGCACGCATGATCTCGCCGAGCGCGACATTTCGGATCGTGGGATGGTTGCCGTATCGGCGCTGCAATTCGTCCCCTGGCAATCGACGCACGGCCCAGTTCAGGCTGGCAAGTTGCGGATCGGAGAGTTCGCCATAGCGAAACTGCCGGGAGGCCTCAAACGCAGCGCTTTTCGTACCTTTGCTGGCATCCAGCCGTGCGTGAACGCCCGATCCCGGAGCGAAATGGGATACGACGCCGACAGACAGCAGGACCACGAAGGCAAAAAGCTTCCAGTACGAATTAAAACGGTCGTTATGGCGTTCCATGGGCCTTTCCAGTCCTTGGTGACATCGCCTTCACGCGTTGTCCTTTTACTCGAATGACAGACCGTCGAGGGCAAAGGTCTCCGCCCACTTCGCCAGTGAAAACAGCCGCCAGCGCAATCCTTGATTGATTTTTGAGAGGCCATCGCCCAGCAGCGCCTCGCGGCTGCACAAGTATCTTATCAAGTCCGAGGAAGCAATAGTGCTGTCTATTGCCGCCGCGTAGCTGCGCATCCAACGGCTCTCGGGGGATTCGAAGCCGAACTTGTGCTTGCGCCAGACAATTTCAGCGGGCATCCGCGGTTCCATGGCTTTTCGGAGAAGATGTTTTCCCCAGCCATCGGTTAACTTCAGTTCCGCTGCAATCGCGGTCGAGAATTCCAGCAGTCGGTAATCGAGGAAGGGCAGGCGCGTTTCGATGGCATGTGCCATCGAGTTCTTGTCCTCGTAGCGCAGCAGGACCGGAAGGTTGGTACGCTCGATCTCCCGCTTCTGCAGGGCGAAGAGGTCATGCCCGCCTGCACGCGTCCTGTCCTCGCTCTGCGCGGCGAGCGCTTGTGGTGCAAAGAAGTTTCTTGGGAACCGTATCCCCGAGCGTCTGAGGCCGGGGACATGAAAATAGGCGAGATTCCAGAGAAGGGCCTTCAGTGCGCCCGCCCGTCCGTTGCGGCCGAGACCGCTCAGCACGCCCATCGCGCCGCCAAATTTCGCGGAAAGGAGCGACTCCACCAGATGGTCGGCGAAATAACGTTCATAGCCTAGCAAGGTCTCGTCGCCGCCCTGACCGTCGAGAAGCACGGTAATGCCGGCTTTACGGGCCTCTTGCATGACGAAATACTGCATGAAGATCGACGTGCTGGCGAAGGGCTCTTCCTGCGTCCGCACGACCGCATCGATTGCGTTGCGGAAATCATTGTAGTCGGGACGCACCGTAATCCAGTTCAGTCCGGACCGGTCGACAATCTGCTTGGCAAAGCCGGACTCGTCCGTCAACGGGTCCTCGCTGATCGCGGTGATGGCCGAGAAAGCCTGCCCGCCGCTATCGGCTCTATACATCTCGCTCGCAATCGTCGCGATGCTCGAACTGTCCATGCCGCCGCTGAGGCAGGTGCCGACCTTCACATCAGAACGCAGCCGCAGTCGGATGGCGTCTTGAAGCAGCGCGTCGAAACCTTCCAGCGCTTGCTGTCCATCAAGGCGAGCCACGTCCGCCCTGGGCGCGAGGTCGTAGAAACGCTCGATCGTGTAGGAGCGGTTTTCGACCCGGTAAATCAGGTTATGTCCACCGGGCAGCTTCTTAACGCCGGCGAAGAACGAACCTTCGATATCTTCCGCTACGCGTGAGACGAGGAAGTTTATGGCCATGCGAGCATTCGCCTTGACCTCGCGAAGTAAAGGCAGCAACTGCCGTATTTCCGAACCGAAGCCGAAACCGGAGGGCGTTTCGGAATAGTAGAATGGCTTGACGCCAAAGCGGTCGCGCGAGCAAAAGACGATGTTGCGCCGCGGGTCGAAGATGGCGAACGCCCACATCCCGTTGAACTTGCGAACGCAGTCCGGACCCCACTGCTCATAGGCCCGCAGGAGTACCTCTGTGTCCGAGCCGGAGCGAAACTGCTGCCCGAGCACGCTCAGTTCATTGCGCAGTTCGATATAGTTGTAGATCTCGCCGTTATAGGTGATGACGCAGCCGGTCTGCTCATCCGTCATCGGTTGCTTGCCAAGTTCGGAAAGGTCGATAATCGACAGCCGCCGGTGACCGAGGGCCACGCTTCCCTGCGACCAGACGCCCTGTCCGTCGGGGCCGCGATGAGCGACGGCATCGGTCATCCTTTGAATAAGGTCTGGGAATGGCTGCGTTCCCGGGCTCGCGATAAGACCTGCAATTCCGCACATGTCAGGGCAACCTGCTGCTCAGTTGATCCCTCTCGGGATAGTTAATCAGGACGGCCCGATGCGGGCCATAAAATACAAACATGCTTCCCGCCGCGACTGCCGACGCATGTCCGGTCGAGACGGCTTCTGAAAAATCGTCGATGTTTCTTGCGCCGCCGCAGGCAATCACCGGAACCGAGACCGTGTCGGCGACCTCGCGGATCAGCTTCAGATCGTATCCGGACATCGTCCCGTCGCGATCGACCGCGTTGACCAGGATTTCGCCGGCTCCGGCCTTTTCGACCGCATCCAGGTGATCGCGAAGGCTGACCGATTCCCGCTTCTTCGCCGAGCGCGAGACAAGTTCATAATTGCCGATCCATGTCTTACGCACATCCACACTGCAGACGATCGACTGCGAACCATAGATGGCCGAAGCTGCACGAATTAGCCCGAGGTTTCCATAGACGGCACTGTTGACGATCACCTTCTCGAAACCGAGCCCGAAAACACGGCGGATTTGCTCGATATTGGTCAGCCCGCCGCCATAGGCCATGGGCATGAAGGCTTCGCCCGCGATGTCCTTCAGCAGTTCGAAGGGCGGCTCGCGGTTTTCGGCCGTTGCGGCAATGTCGAGGAACACCAGCTCATCGACTTCCTTCTCGTTGAAGATGCGCACCGCATTGATCGGGTCCCCGACATATTTTGGGTCCTTGAACTTGACGGTCTTGACGAGGCCCTGGCCGCGCAGCAGCAGGACCGGGATGACGCGCGTTCTATTCATCGGCTCGGTACTTTGCGAAGGCGCGCATCAGCGCAAGGCCGTGGCTCAACGATTTCTCCGGATGGAACTGCACGCCGAATATGTTCTCGCGCCTTACCGCGCAGGTGAATTCGATGCCGTAATGGCAGGTCGCAATGACATTCTGCGGGTTTTCGCAAACCATATGGTAGCTGTGTACGAAGTAGTAGCGTGCGTCGGCTCCGGCCTGATCGAAAAGCATCGAGGCTTGCTTGGGTTCAACTTGCGCCCAGCCCATGAGCGGCACTCTCAAGCCTTCCATATCTGGAAAGCGCCTGCACTCCATGTCGATCCATCCGAGACCGGGAAGCTCGCCCTCGGCGCTTTTCCGGCCCAGCATCTGTGCGCCAAGACAGATGCCGAGAACGGGCTTGCGAAGCTCCAGGGCAAACCTGTCGAGCGCGCTCCTCAATCCGGACCCCTGCAGYATCCTCATGCCGTGATCGAAATGCCCGACACCCGGCAGGATGAGCTTGTCGGCCGCAAGAATCGCGTTCTCGTCCCGCGATATGACGGCCTCAGCCCCGGCCTTGCGCAACATGTTGCACACGGACGCTAGGTTGCCGACATCGTAGTCCACGATTACGATCATAACTTGCCGCCCCCGAGCGAGCCCTGAAACATCAGGAGTTTGGATGCAATACCATTCCCTTTGACCGCAGCCATTCCCGAAGCGCGGTCTTAAAGTTGAACAGCATGTAATTTGACGGATAATCCCGGAAGGTCTTTGGGGGCGCGTCCATGATCTGCCGGAACTCTTCCTTGCTGATCGACAGCTTCTTCAGAATGAAATCGGTCTCTTCCTCGGCCTGGCGCTCGTTCTCGACGTCGCCGGCAAGTGCCTCGAGGGCTTCATCGCGCGTCATCTGCCCCGACAGGATCATGCTCGAGAGGTAAGACCGGCGCTCGTCATAGCCGAACTTCTTCGGCCGGTAATAGAGTTGCTGCCACTTGGTGAAGCGGGATTCAAAGTGCTTTCCGCCGTAATAACGGAAGCCGAGTTCGCGTTCCAGGAACGCGATCGCGTCGTTCTTGACATAGGGCATGTAGTTCAGCGGGCGAATGACACGCATCCGCTTCACATACCTGTTCCAGAAATAATAGCGGAAGAAGCTGACCCTCGGGAAGGTCTTGAGCTTGATCGAGCCGAAGCGTCGGTGCACCGCCTCGAGATGCCGGAGGTCCATGGCATTGTAGGCCCATTCTTCCGGCATGATCGATTCTGTGGCGATATTGCCGCCGCTCAGCACATATCGGAGCCCATAGGTCTGCGCATTGCCATAGAGCGAGGCGAAGAAGGCGTGGTCTTGCGGAACATCCTGGTTGGCAAGTCCTGCGCGCAGGAAGGAGCGCTGCAGGTCGCGCATCTCTTCCCAGTCGACAACATAGGTGTGCAGGTCAATATCAAGCTTGCGGACGATGTTCTCGATATTCTTGGTGGCCAGTTCTGAGTTCCAGCCGCCATCGACATGCACGGCAAGCAGCCGCAGCCCAAGTTCCTTGCGGGCGACATAGGCGAGATAGGAGCTGTCGACGCCGCCGCTCAGCCCGATGGCGCAATCGTAGTCCTTGCCTTCGCCTTCGCGCTTGATCTGGGAAACGATCTCGTCGAGCATCCGCCGGCCATTGGCGTCCGGATGCCAGTTGAGCAGTATATTCTTGTCAAACCCGTGGCAATGGCTGCACACGCCTTCTGCATCGAAGGATATGTCGGGATCGCTCGTGTCCATAATGCATCGGGTACAGATCTGATATTGCATGGCTTATAAAAATCCGATGTTGTCTTCAGTGTCACGCCGATCTGGCGAGCATGCTCGAAAGTTCAGCAGCGCAAGCCTCGCCGAAATGGCCGAAATTTGCCCATACCGCCTCGCGCTCGTTGCGAATTCTGTCGGGCCACTCCGTATCGTGTTGCGAGAGTTTTCTCAATCCATCAATGATCTGATACACCTCCGGATCGACCACGGTTCCGATGCGATCGCGGATGGAGAGCTCGATCGGCACCGTTCCGACAGCCTTCCAGCCCGGATTGAGAACCTTCGACGCGACATCGACATAAAGGACAGGCCGTTCGCGCATGAATGCAAACTCCATCGCGAAGCCCGAATAGTCCGCAATCATCATGTCTGCCGTCCAAAGCGCCCGGCTTTCCTCAACCGAGCTTTCGAGGACGAAAGCCTCGTGTCCCTGCCAGCGTTCGACCAGAGGGGCCAATTGTGCGTCCCCCATAATGAAAAACGAAGGGTGAGGGCGCAATGTCACCCTGTAGCCTTCCGCAATAAGCCGCGCAAGCAGCGGCTCCCCGATCGTCTCGAGAATGTTGCCTTTCCCCCAGGACGGGCCGATGAGGATGTGCTTCCCAGCATCGACGGATGATGCATTGCCGGGGCGGGTCTCCATGAGCCGTTCCGCTTTGCCATATCCGATCAGCACCGCGCGCCGGTCCGTTCTGCCTTCCAGGCGGTTCATCGCGTTGACTTCTGCGACGTGGTGCGGGCCACAGCAGAATATGTCCGTGTAGGGAGCGAATGTCCCCGCGGGATAGACCATGTGCAGGCTGACGAGCGAGTGGGGGACAGCGATCCGGTGGATGGCGTGACGCGGCATGTGCTCTGCGCGCAGCCCGGTCGTTGCCGTCACGATCGCCCGGGTGCGCAGCAGCCTGAACAGCCGCGCCGGAAGATTGATGTAATCCGACCCTTGCGGCGTGATGAGATCTGGGCCTGCAAACGCGCACGCAAGGCCACACGCGCGCGCCGCCTCGTAGGCCGGGATGACCCATTGCAGGTCAACCTGGCTGCCGGCTGCGAACATCACGTCATAGCGCTCCCCGAGGCTGTGACGCAGGAGGGCGGCAGCCTGGCGAAACCCTTGTCCGCTCATCGCGTATCTAAAGAGCTTTCCGGCCACCATCTGGAATTACCTTGTTTTCAATCAGGATTGCATTGATGTCGCGAAGTAGCAGCGCATAGCGCAAGCAACCCAGCCACGAGAACAGCATGAAGCCTGTCCATGGATTGTGCAACGCAATAGCGACGCTGAATGAGAATGCTGAAATGGCGAGGTAGTGCAACTGTGTCTTCAGTTCGAAATACTGGCGATTGAACGTGTTGAGGGAGACCGACAGTGGCGTCAGATAGATCATGGCGCCGAAGAAGGGCGCGAAGATCATCGAAATCCAGCCGGCGATCATCCATTGCGGCCCGAGAAGTAGACGGAAGCCGATCGGATAGCTGACTGCGATTCCAAGCGTTGCGGCGACCGCGGTGAGGAAGATCATCCGGCGGGCGCGCGCGAACTGGTTAAAAAGTGTCTCGTTCTGGTTTCGGACGGCCTCCGTCAACAGGCCGTAGAAGACCTGGTAGAGGGTCCCGCCAATTAGGCTGACAGGTCCGAATCCGAAGCGCAGGACATAGGCATACTGCGCCGCCAGATCGGGTCCGAACCACTTGCCGATCACCACGACAGGCACGTTGTAGGCGATCAGGTTGAGAACGTTCGATGGCATCAGGAACAGCGGCGCATTGGCCGCTTTGCGCAAGGTGCCGATCATCGCCCGCCACGAGTCATATGCGGCAAGTTCCCGCAAGGGCAGGCTGAAGGCCGTGTAGGCGAGGCCGAGCGCCGAAACCAGTCCGGCCTGCCAGGCGATCATCAGATTGATATCGTGCCGGCCGGTGATGATGAAGGTCGCGAGAACGCCGCTCATCAGCAGCGCCGGCAACAGCCTTGCCGCCGCCACGCGATGAAACTGGTTGCGACGCACGTTGTACATCTCGCCAAGCCGCTGGATGGCGGCGCCGGCAATCCAGGACGCGATTGCGGCCCAATGATCATAGCCCGCCACGTAGGCTGTGGCCGAAACCATGAGCGCCATGGGGATGGGGAGCAGGGCGACCGACTTCAGATATGGCCGGATCTCCTCATCGGCCACCGCAGGGACGAGCATCTCGTAACCCAGCATGGCCGCTGGCGTCAGCGTGCCGATCACCGCGAAGAACACGCTGTAGACGCCGACATCTGACAGCGGATAGAACTTGGCGAGCACAACGAGGTTGAGAAGCTGGATTGCCTGCGCGACCATCGTCCCCGTCGTCAGCGCGCCCATGCGCCGCAGGAGCGTCGACTTCCTGAAACGCTCGATCCATCCGGGGATAAGGGACAACACGGTCATGGCAGCCTTCCGGGGATCAAGCGCACAGGCGCGACAGCACGCGGTCGCGCAATGTCCGGTGCATGGTATAGTAGTGGCCAACGTGATGCGCCTGTTGGGTCGCCGGCAGTGCGGAAAGACCGTGTTCGCGTCCGGGGCCTTCCAGCACATCAATGAGAAGCGATGCCCTCAGATGCGGGTCGTAGCAGTAAATGAGGGCGTTGTAGAGCATGCCCGGGTCCGCGTTAAGGTCGCGCCAGCGCGGCAGTGGGTATTCGGCCGTCGCAATCAGCTGGCCAGTGTCGATCCCGGCATCCATGTAAAAGCAGCTGGCCCCGGGTTTCTCGCGTGCGACGATGGACCAGAGAAGGCCGTCCGAGCCTTTGACATGCGGTACGACGCCCGGATGAATATGCAGGATCTTGAAGCCCTGGTCGAAAACCGCTGCGGGAACGCGCCCTCCCGAGCAATAAAGGAACGCCTCCGCGCCGCAGTCGTTCATCGCCTTGCGCAGCCGGGGGTCTGAATAGTTCCTCACGGTGACATAGACGACACGTTCGGCGAAATCCTCGAACCGAGGTTCATGGCCGGGGTTCAGCTTGATCGCGCAGTTCTCCTGCAGCTTTTGCACCAGGTCGCCCGCAATCCGGGCTGACCTGTTCCTCCAGCGTCTCAGGAGCTTGGCTGCTAGATGCGTTCCGAGAACGCGTTCGAGCTTGGCGGCTTTCGTCCCTTCGCCGACATAGTCGACCGCCAGGATGACTGCCGGCCTGAGGTCGCGCGCCTTGAGCGCGCGCAGATAGGCCTCGGTGACCGGACAGCCGCCGCGAAATGCCAGGATGCCGAGGGGAATCATCTTCATCACGTGCGCTCCATGGGGATGAGCGTGTCGAGCGTCGCCTGGGCGAGAGTTGCCAGCTCCTGAGATACCCTTGCGCCGAATGGCAAAGGCAGTTCGTCAATCACCTTGAGCGCGGAATTGAGAAAGCGAGCGTCGCGCTCGTAAAGCGAGGCCAGAAGCATGACGGCGCAAAGCTGGTTCACGCCGGCCGCCGACAGGGGCGTAGTCGTCGCAGGGCGGGAGAGGTCGCGTTCATAGCGTTGATAGAGCTTGCGCGCGACCTCGATCTTGCGGCGGAGCCTGTCGAGTTCGGGCCCCGAAAGCTGGTTGAAGGCCGAATGCGCCCCCCCGGCAAGCAGGCCTTCCAGATCCAACACATCCGGCGCGGCTGCCTCTGCGTCGTGGGCTGGGTCCACCGGTGTCGATGGGCCGACGGCGATGATCCGGTCAACGAGTGCCCGCACGCCATGCTCCAGCTCGGCTTTAGGACCGGGGACCCTCATGCCTTCACATAGGTCATGGCGATGCGGCGTTGCACGGCGTCGTCCTCGCTCACGTCGCTGAAATAGAGGGAGGCGTCGTAATATTTGCGGGCGAACGAACGCAGCGACCAATGCAGGCTCGAAGGCCCACGGTCCCAGTGAAAATAGCCCTCGTCGAAGCGGGCGCGCGGTTTCAACCTGGCACCTGCCGCAGCATCGTTGAGGTGGGCCTCGGTGTACTGGCGCAGGTAGGTGTAGTC
Source organism: Rhizobium sp. P1_E6 (assembly GCF_056405875.1). Taxonomy (NCBI): domain Bacteria; kingdom Pseudomonadati; phylum Pseudomonadota; class Alphaproteobacteria; order Hyphomicrobiales; family Rhizobiaceae; genus Rhizobium; species Rhizobium sp. P1_E6. The sequence continues at coordinate 18,638 of NZ_JBFUBG010000026.1, forward strand.
ATCGAACATCCAACGCAGCATCACCGTGCGGGATGCTGGGCTAAAGGAAATGTAGAGCAGACCACCCTCCTTGAGGAGCGGCGAGAGCTTGCGCATCAGTTCCGGCACATCAAGGCAGAAGCCGATGGCAAAGCGGATGAAAATGAAGTCGTAGGGTTCGCGCCCTCCATGGGCCTCGACCTTGGACGTGATGTCGTCCGCGTTGAAATCGTAGGTGAATGTCTTGAGCTTCAGGTGATCCGTCATCGCGCGTGCGACATCATCGGCGAAGGCAGAGACGAGCACATCCGCGCCGGCTTCCGCCAGGTCGTAGGCGAAATAGCCGGGCTCGCCGCTGATTTCGAGGACGCGCTTACCTTTCCAGCTGTCCAGCAGGCCTTCGTTTTTGAGTTCGGCCGTGACCATGTCGGATTGGCCGCCCCAGGGGCCGCGATCAGGAGAGGTCAACTGATCCGAATAGTAGCGGTAGAAGTCGACGCCCTGTTCCTTGCGGGCCAGCGACTTCAGGAACCCGTTCACCTTCGGCACGGAGCCGAAGACGCTCAGAAGCGCGCCGGGGACAACCTCATGCGGATAGCGGGTCTTCTGGTTGCGCGACGAGCAGCCGCATGCCGCGCAATCATACCAGGTCGACTTGTAGGTATCGACGATCCGAACGGAACCCACCTTGCCGCAGATCGCGCATGCGGTATCTGGTGACGTGCGGGGATTTGTCATGCCTGCGTTTCCTGTAGATTGTAGAATGGCGCAAGCGTGCCGTCGGCAGCCATGCGATGATAAAGTTCCAGGTCGGTGACGCTGTCCACTTCCAGCCAGCCATTTTCGGTCGGCGCGACGCGCACATCCCATCCCTGGTCGATCTGGTACTGGATGAAGCTCGTCATGTACATGTTATCGAAGTCCTTGCCGTCATAAATGGCGGAGCGGTCCATCGTGTGGTAAAGCTGTTTCAGCGCGTGCACCTGGTCTGCGCGAATCTTGATCAGGCCGATATACTGGCCCTCGATATCGGCATAGGTTCTCGGCTTCTTGCCCAGTTCCAGCAGGCGTCCCCCGGGGCCGAGCTTAAGCGTCTCCGCGTCGGTCAGCGGATCATCCAGGCGCAGCTCCCAATACCGCCGCCATTGACTATCGATCACCACCGTCACCGGAGCGTCCACCTTCAGGAGCGTCGCGAGAACCCGGGCTTCATAGACGATGTCTCCGTAGCAGATCAACAGGTCCTGCGTCTCGTCCATCAGGTGCTCGGCTGAGAACAGCGTGGCGACCATGTTGGTGGCGGCAAAGCGAGGATTGACGCAGGTGGCGAAGCCGGCTGCGGCGATCTGGTCGGCCCGATAGCCGCTGACGACTGTGATGTCGGAAATGCCTAAGGCGCGCAGCGTGGCAGCCTGCCGTTTGATGAGCGGCCGACCGGCCAGCTCGACCATGCATTTAGGACGATTATCGGTGAGTGGGCGCAGCCGTGTGCCCTGGCCAGCCGCGAGAATGAGAGCTTTCAATGGCGGTCTCCTGTTCCGGCGACCGATCGCGGCGGAGTTACCGGCGATCGGGTCGGGACTTGCTGGATGAAAATGAAAACCAGATTGCCGGTATCCCAGCCGGGCCGACAATCGCGATGCCATCACGGCTTCGGCGCAATCTGCCGCATCAGGTACAGTTCGCGTGTTCCCTTCGCCATGGACCGGCAGCCATCCCACGAGAAATGGCCGCGCATCTCCTCGAGCGCTGAATAGAATTCGGCATTGCCAACATCCGCCGAGTGCGACTCGAAGATCAAGAGCCCGTCGGTCTCCATCATCGCATGGATGCGCAGGAGGTGGTCCTGCAGCCGCACGCGATAGTTCTCGTCGTCGGTCCAATGTGTCGCAAACGACAGGACGACGGAGTAGAGCCGTTCCGGCTTGTAATCGAGGAACGACTGCGCAATCAGTTTCACGCGATCGCTCATCTGGAGATAGTCGGCGCAATATTGCCCGACACGGATCATGTAGGGATTGATGTCGATGCCGTCGGCGCTGCACCCTGTGCGAAAGGCGGAATAGATCGCCATGAAACCGCAGTTGCAGCCGATGTCGAGAACATGGTCGCTCGTCTTGATCAGTTTCGCGAGGTCGTAGGCGTCGAAGCGTTCTTCAGTGCCGCGCTCCCCGAAGACCTGCAAGATGCCGAGCGACTGATACGGATAGCCATGGAAGTAGGAATAGCTGTCATATTCCCGCCTCTGCAGGTCAAGCTCGTGCCTGATCTTCTTGTGCAGCGTGGGCAATTCGATGACGAAACGGTCGGACGTCTGGTCGATCGTGTGCATCTCCGTCAGGCGAACCAGCTTTCGCGCGGATACGATCATGAAGACGCCGGCGCGGTGCATGAGCGATGCCGCCGTCACCATGGAATGCCGGATGAACTGTTTGATCTTGGTCAAAGTGCGTCGCGCACCCGAAATCTGTTGGGTCATTCCGGACTTTCCAAGTTGGATGGATCAGGGTCAAGTCCGAGCGCCTGCGCCAGGAATGCCATGGCCTTGCCAGACAGGCTGTGCTCGCGCTCGGGATGCCAGACAATGCCGGTCACGGCATTGTCGCTGGAATAAAAGGCTTCGATGGAGCCGTCCAGGGCCCAGCCGGCGGAGTTAAGGCCGCTCGCAAGGCCATCACCCGGAATGGCCCAGCCGTGATAGCTGTTGACATCGGCCGGACGATCCCATGCGGCAGGCAGACTGTCATTCCATCTGATCGCGTGACGCAACGCGACATGGTTCGAAATCCGCTCCAGCCGTCCGCCGGACAAAAGGTTGATCATCTGCGCGCCACGGCAGACGCCCAGCACGGGAAGGCCCTTTTCGCGGCAATAGGCGAAGGCCTCCGCCTCAAAATGGTCGCGCTCCGGCGCCGGATCCGACGCTTCTGGCAGGGCCGTCATGTCGTTACCGCCGGTCATGATCAGGCCGTTGATGCCCAGGGCGTCCAGATAGCGCCGTGGGTCGTGAACCGCGTTGGCAAGCGGCACCGGGCAGGCGCCCAGCCGCTCGATCAGCCCCGCCCAGCGCTGGTCGAGCATGTCGCGACGCTCCGTGATGCCGGGTATCGTATGCGCGCGCTGGGTAAGGCCGATACGTTTCATGGCTCAGGCTTGCACTTCGATTTTGCGGGCGGCGCAATCCAAAAGGATCATGCGCGCGGCCGACAGGCGCTCGAAATAGGATTCGCCAACCCCGATTGCCGCCGGAAGGCCGAGTTCGGCCGAGCGGATGGCCATATGCGAGTTCGCGCCGCCATACTGCGTGACAAGGCCGCCGATGCCATGGGCGAAGAGCCAGTCATAGCCGGGATCTGCACGCGGAATGACGACGATCTTGCCGGCAAGCGGCTCGGTCGTGCTCGCCTCGCCATCGGCCATGACGACGATCTCGGACGAAAGCCGTCCCTGTCCGACGAAATTCGGTTCGCTCGAGGGACGTTCGAAAGCCTCGAAATCCTCGACGCGGGTGATCAGCGGCGGCAGCTCGATCGCGCAGCGCAGTTCATATTCGCTCGCGCCTTCCTCGGCTCGCGCGGTCAGCCAAGCCGTGATGTCCGCCGGATGCGCGCCGACGCGCAACTTGTTGAGATCGCTCACGTCGACATGCGATAGTGCCTCACGATCGATATGGCCGATCTGCCCCATGGCCGTCAGCGCGGCGCTGAGATTGCGGGTGAAGAGGAATTTCGCATATTCGCGCCCGGCAATCGCTCGCCTGACGAAATGTTCGAAACCGTCGACGCCAACCGTGATCCCCAGCGCCTGAAGCTGTTCTTCGATGCGGCTGCGGATGGCCGGCGACCATGTGTAGGCTGCGGACGGCGCGCGATGCGGCTTGATCATCGGCTTCAGGTAGCGCTCGGGATCGTCCGCATAGGCGTCTGAGGTTATTTCGTAGGTCCCGGGGCGCAGATGGCCATAGCGGCTCGCAAAGGTCTCGAATGGAAGCGTGCCAGCGTGAACGCTGCCGCCATCCTTCTCGAACATGCCCGTGACGGTTTCCAGCGAGCCAAGGAATGCGCTCGTATCCTGCGACGTCGTGAGGCCGATGCGCTCCAGAGAGCGCAGTAGGGCCATGGCCACGAAGGCGCCGCGGGCAAGGTGGGCAAAGGCGATGGTCCCGAAGCGGCTGCAATCGTCCAAGAGTTCGAAGGCGCGGTCTAGCGGGGCCATCTGCCGAGCCTGCAGCGCCGCATAACGCGCTTCGAGAACCTCAAGCACCGCGTAGTCGCCCTCGACGCGAGCAATCGCCTGGTTTGTCAGGTCCAGGAGCGCCCGCTTCAGGCTTGCCACCTCCGCTGCCGAAAATCCGTTCGCCGAAAGCCTCTCCGCCGCCAGGCTGTCGAAGTCGAACACGAGACAGGTGAAGGCGATGTCGAACTCAACCTTGTCGTGAAGCTCGGGATGCCGTGTCAGGCGCATGAGATAGTGGTTGACCAGCCGCGTTGCCAGGTCGTCATCGAGCGCGGCCGGAACAAACGAATTGAAGCTCGCCCGGATATCGACATAGGGGTGTCCGGCGAAGCTGACGATCAACGGGCAGGGCCGAACGTCCCGGTAGCCGTATTCCGCCCGCTGGCGCGCCCATATCTCGTCTGTGATCAGTTGCCGGTAGAGCGAAAGAGCGAGATTACGCGGCTTCGTGCCGACGATTTCCGCCGGGTTCCAGTCGGTCATGATGCCGAAAAGCGGCCTTTCACCGACAAGGCGGCTGCCGCGGGTGGAGGCCGCGTCAAACCAGCGCGCCGCCTGATTCAACGCCAGATCGATATTGTCGTCGGACACATGGCTTGCCTTGTGGTGCGCAGCAAGCGGCCGAAGCTGGAGGATGTGAACGACGCTCTCCGTATCCATCGCGAATTCGATGTCGAGCGAGGTATGCCCGACAAGATCTTCAAGTTCTGCGACCGAGCGGACGACCTTGGCAATTCGCGGATCGAGCCGTTCGGCGGAAGCGAGGCGGCTGCGGCGGACAAAGAGCGTCCGCAATTCCTGCCGCCCCCCGCCTGTCACGCTATCGGTCCTCGAACTGCTGTCGTCATAGTTCAGCACGTGATACGGGGCTCGATGCGTCAGCGTCCGCGTGAAGGCGACTCCGCTCAGCGCGACATCGCGCAGCATTTCCTGCACGAGAACCTGGTCGGTCGCCACCGACGAGCCGTAGCTCGCGATGACGCGCTCGATGGCCTCGCCGGTCTTGCCTGTGTTGGAGGAAGGTACGTTCAGGACACTCTCGTAGCTGCCTGCATTCGACACGGCCCAGCCGTCTTCCGAATGCGCGCTGCTGCGCACGATGACGGCGGCGCCGCCAAACTTTGCCTGGATCGCAAGTAGCACGGCCTGCGGGTCATTCTGCCAGTCGCCGGCGGTGAAGCTGACCTGCACGCCGATGACGCTGGTTCGCACCAGCGGGCGCAGGCGCTCGAGCGTCTCCGCCTTGGTGCCGAGGACGAAACGCGCGAGATCCTGCGGTGCGTTCAATTCGGCCCATCGCCCGCGATTTTCAATGACGTCGACCTTGAGCCCGGCATCGACGAGCCGGTTGATCAGGCCAGGCATGTCGAGCCTTCCGAACCGGTCGAGGTCCTCCTTCACCGCCATTGCCTTGATGGCGGCAACGGCGTGGCCCGAGAACTTGAAAACCCCGATCAATTCGCCGTCGGCGTTTGCCACGTCGAGCGCACGCCCGACCTCGACACGGCCTGCGTTATTAACACAAAGCTTCTCTGCGCTGGCGATGTCCTGGGGCGAAYGGCCTTCATACCGATTGCGCCAGAGGCGATCGACGCAGAGAACAACGTCCGCCGTGCTGCCGACCAGGTCGTCGACGATTTCCGGCGAAAACACCGTATCCGAATAGCAGACATAGGCATCGCGGTTGTCTTCAAGCGGCGCCGAGAGCAGGGAGCCGGTCGCCGAACTGTTCTTCCAGTCCGAGTTCACTGAGAAATAGATGTTTGGGTACTTGGCTATGACGTCCTGCAGCCGATAGCCGCCGACGAAATGAAATTCAGCGTTCTCAACGCCCGAGAAGGCCTCCATCACCCAGTCGAGAACCCGACGCGAATTTCCCGGCGCCTGCACCAGCGCCGAAGGATGCTCGCCCGAATAGGGTTTTCCCGCCCCTAGTATGATGACTTGCGGCTGTTTCAAAGAGTACTCCGACAAATTGTCGGTCCCAGTTAGCGCGGGACCGCATGCAATGGTTGGCTCGTCAAATCGTCTTCAGCGCAGCGGCAACGCGCGACTGTTCCTCGGCCGTGATGTACGGGCTCATCGGTAGGCTGAGGACTTCGGTCGCGACAAGATCGCCGATAGGCAGGTGGGCGTCCGGATTGGCCACTGCCGGCTGCTTGTTCAGCGGCATCGGATAGTGCACGGCGGTCGGAATCCCCGCGGCCTTCAACACTTCCTGCGCGCCCGCCCGATTGGCGGCGCGGATCGTGTACTGCGCCCAGGCGCTGACATTGTGCGGCGCGACCGATGGGATCGCCTTGAGATTCGCGTCGCTCAGAAGATCGGCATAACGGCCAGCCGCTTCCTGACGCTTGGCCATCTCCTCCTCGAAGACGGTCAGCTTCTGCATGAGGATCGCTGCCTGGAGCGTATCGAGCCTACTGTTCACGCCGACGCGGATATGGTGGTAGCGCCGGTCCTGCCCATGACGGGCAATCTGCCGGATCACCTTTGCCAGCTCGTCGTCATTGGTGAAAATCGCGCCGCCGTCGCCGTAGCAGCCGAGAGGCTTGCTGGGAAAGAAGCTGGCGCAGCCGATCGTCGACAGGTTGCAGCTCTTGCGTCCCTTGTAGGTCGCTCCGAAGCTCTGCGCCGCATCTTCGATCACGGGAATGCCGTGACGTTCGGCAATCGCGTTGATGGCGTCGAAATCGGCGCATTGACCGTAAAGGCTTACGGGAATGATGGCCCGTGTCTTCGGCGTGATGGCGGCCTCGATGAGAGCGGGATCGAGGTTGTAGCCGTCTTCCTGGATGTCCACATAGACCGGCTTCGCACCGAGAAGTGCGGAGGTCTCGGCCGTCGCTATATAAGTGAAGCCCGGCGTGATGATCTCGTCGCCCGGACCAACGCCCAGTGCCATCAGTGCGATCTGCAGGGCGTCGGTTCCGTTTGCGACACTGACGCAATGGCGCGCGCCGGTAAAGGCGACAAGCTTCTCCTCAAGCTCGGCGACCTCGGGTCCGAGGATGAACTGACCATGGTCAAGCACCCGCTGGATGGCGAGATCCATCTCGGGCTTGAGGCGCTTGTACTGGCTTTTGAGATCGATGAATTCCATTGCGAACCTTCCAGGAGTCTTCAGTTGATGGCGATACAGCGGCCGTCGCGGAGTTCGTATCTTTGGCCTGTATGTTCACAGACCATTTCCGCGTCGCCGGTCAACGGCAGGTCGAGGCGCTCGCCGAACTGGCTCATCCAGCCGATCTGTCGGGCCGGCACGCCAACCATCAGCGCATAGTCGGGCACGTCGTGGTTTACCACGGCACCGGCACCGACAAAGGCAAACTCGCCGACGGTGATGCCACATACGATGGTGCAGTTGGCGCCGAGCGTTGCGCCGCGCCGGATGCGCGTTTCGCGATATTCGCTCTTGCGCTCGATCAGGGCGCGCGGGTTGAAGACATTCGTGAACACCATGCTCGGCCCACAGAACACACCTTCCTCAAGCGTGACATTGTCATAAACCGAGACATTGTTCTGGATCTTGCACTTGTCACCGATCGAAACCTTGTTCCCGACGAAGACATTCTGGCCGAGGGACACCCCCGAACCGATCTTCGCGCCCCCGCAGACATGCACCCAGTGCCAGATGCGGCTGCCTTCGCCGATTTTGGCACCTTCATCGATGATCGCGGTCGGATGAACAGTGAACGACATGTCAGAGTTCCAGCGGCAGTGAGACGGTCTTTCCGTCGCGCGCGGATCGGTAAGCGGCAATCAGCAGTTCCAGCGACTTTAGGCCCTCACGGCCATCCGTATCCGGCTCGTGTCCATGCTTCAGAACGTCCACAACATTCTTGTAGTAGAGCGGATGACCGAAGCCATAGACGGACGTCGTCTGGTAGCTGGCCGTCTCGATGCCCGTGTCATAATCCTCAGGTTCCGAGAACTCCCACATCTCGATTTTGTTGACCGCGACGCCGCCTATCCGAACGGAGCCCTTCTCGCCGAGGATCGTAATACTGCCCTCGATATTGTTGGGATAGGCGAGCATGGTCACGCTCATGGATCCCAGTGCCCCGCTTCTCCAACGGATGTTCATCACGCCGGTGTCCTCGACTTCGATGTCGCGATGCGTGCTGGTCATGCACTGGACCTTTTCGACTGGCCCGATCAGCCAGTCGAGGAGATCGACATAATGGCTCGCCTGGTTCATGAAAGCACCGCCGTCAAGCTCCCACGTGCCACGCCATTTCGCCTGATCGTAATACGATTGCGGGCGGGCCCAGAACACGTTGATCTGCACCATGTGGATCTTACCAAAACGCTTCTCCTCGACCGCGCGCTTCAGGAGCTGCAACGTCGAATTCCGACGGTTCTGCTTGACGACGAAGAGATGCACACCGGCCTCGTCGCAGGCTCGCACCATCTTGACACCGTCCGACCAGCGGGTCGCCATCGGCTTCTCCGTCATGACGTGGACGTCATGACGGGCCGCGAGCGCGGCCTGATCGGAATGGATGCCGCTTGGCGTGCAAAGCGCGACCACGTCCGGCTTGATCTCTTTCAGCATGTCGCCAAGGTCGCGGTAGCCCGGCACGCCATATTGCTGTGTATGAGTGGCAAGTACCTCGGTATCGATGTCGCAGACAGAGACGAGTTCCATCTCGTCAGCGTGCTGTTCGATGGAGCCAAAATGGTTCTTGGAGATGCGACCGCATCCAACCACTGCGATCCTGATTTTCCGGCTCGTTATGCGCTGCATTTTGTCCACGTAAATTGCCTTGAGATAAAGAAATTAAAGCCTGAAGAGGGTGAAGCCCTGATCTGCAGCCTCGTGACGGTCGAAGAGCGACTTGAGGTCTGCGAGCACGGGCTTGTCGCCTCGGCACAAGGTGCGCAGATCCGCCGGTGACATCGCCCGATATTCGTGGTGTCCGACGGCAACTACGATCGAATCCACCGGATTATCCGGCGTGATCGCATCGAGCTTGATGCCGTATTCCCGTTCGACTTCCTCGTGATCCGCCCAGGGATCATCAACCACCACCTTCGCGCCCCATTCCTTCAGTTCGCGAATCAAGTCAATGATCTTGCTGTTGCGGATATCCGGGCAGTTTTCCTTGAATGTCACGCCCATGACGCCGACTGTGCTGCGGGGCACGTCTATGCCGTTCTTGAGCATCAGACGGATGAGATTACGAGCTGAATAACGTGCCATGTTGTCGTTAATACGTCGTCCGGCTAGGATGACCTGCGGGTTATAGCCGACTTCCTCAGCCTTATGTGTGAGGTAATAGGGATCGACGCCGATGCAGTGTCCACCAACCATGCCGGGTCGGAACGGCAAAAAGTTCCACTTGCTCCCAGCCGCCTCCAGCACTTCGAGTGTGTCGATACCCAGCCGGGCAAAAATGATGGAAAGTTCGTTGACGAATGCGATGTTCAGGTCGCGCTGGCTGTTCTCAATCACCTTCGCGGCTTCGGCAACCTTCAGGCTGCTCGCCTTCCAGGTCCCGGCTGCGACGATGGACCCGTACAATGTGTCAACCAAAGTGGCGACGTCCGGGGTGCTGCCACTTGTGATCTTCTTGATCGTTGTCAGCGTGTTGACCTTGTCCCCGGGGTTGATTCGCTCGGGGCTGTATCCGCAGAAAAAGTCCTTGTTGAAGACCAGGCCGGAGGCCTTCTCCAACGCGGGAACACAGATTTCCTCCGTGCACCCCGGATAGACCGTCGATTCATAGATTACGATCGCGCCCGGCCGCATGACGGAGCCGACCGTCGTGCTTGCGCCGATCAGCGGGTTGAGGTTCGGGCGGTTGGTCTTGTCGACCGGCGTCGGCACGGTCACGATGAAGATATCGCAATCCTTCAGCGCTTCCATGTCGCTGGTGAAGACAAGTTGGGAGGCCTCCCGCAGGCCCTCTTCGGTCACTTCAAGCGTTGAGTCCTTGCCGGCCCGCAGCTCCAGAATTCTCGCCTCGTTGATGTCGAAGCCAATGACCGGTCGCTTCTTTCCGAACTCCACAGCCAGCGGAAGCCCGACATACCCCAAACCGATGATGCAAATCTTGCTCTCTGCCATATCGCGTTTCTGTCAATGCGGTCCGACGGCTGCTGTCCCCAGAAGGGCATTCCGGTCGCCGGCACCTAGTAATTTCGCGATGTCCCCCGGACCCCGCGCGAAACGAAAGGTTCATCTCTAACGAAAGGCCATTGCCCGCCCCGCAACGATCACCACCACGGTGTTCTACGGAACGGCGCGAGCCGACAGCCAGGCCACGATCTCAGGGCCCGCGGCTATATACTCTTGAACCAAAGGGCACTGCAAGCGCTCAGGCAGCTCCAAATGTCGTGTATTTTCCCATGGCGCACACCCGTGTGAAGCCATAGCGCATATCTTCAATGGGGAGGCAGGGCCCTTGCCATGCCTTTCGATGACCGCAAGCATCCCTTGGGCCACTGTCTCCGAGGGGCGATGTCACGTTGCTTCATCGCTGATCAAAGAAGCCGCGGATCTGCAACATCAGGCACACGCGCCGGTCACAGAATTCCAGTGCGCCAAGGCGCGGATTCGATGGATGTGAGTGGCGCGAGCTRCTCGCTCTAATGCTCTACTGCGAAGAGGTTTCTGACCGCGGAAAAGATCGGTACAAAGCTTCGCAACCGCCAGCTGATCGAAATCCCTGCTTCATTCGTTTTCGTTGTCGCAGCCGCGAGGTCTCCGCCCGGTTAGTGATGATGCCTTTGGTCTCTTGGTATCGAAACCAAGGTGCTGCAAAAAAGATCCGAGCATCAATGTGAAGTCGGTACAGCAGCCGATGTCGCTTTTCGTCATCGCTGCGAATGAAAGGTCCTCATTAGGTGTGAAGTTTGTATTCTGGTTGATTGACACCCCCTCTTTTGTATCGTTCGGAGCACGGTTGCCGAAATCAAAAAGGCCCCAACAACCAGCATAGCCCCAATTGCGAGGTCTTTTCAGTCTCCATATCGTCGATAATTGGCGGCCATCAGTTTAAGTTGTGACCACATAGCCGGTATCGAGGTCGACGACTTCTTAACGCGCCGGATTTCGCTGCTTGGATTGTTCTTTGGCTTGATCGCGATACGCTGATCACCTGAACACTTGCCGCCCGAGCTTCTCCGTTGGAGACTCACATACCCCCTCTCTTCACTGGGGAGGCGGCTATCCTGACCGTGTCAACCTGGTTGAAGGCGGCTCGTTTTCGGCGAGTGAATTTCCGGCCAACGGGGGGAGATTGCGCCGCCTTCGGTCGCGGCGATTATCCCGGCCATGATCGCCCCGCCCAGCACGATGACTGCAATCGCTTTATAAACTACTGGCCAGATTCGTTCGAACATCAATGCCATCTATAGCCAGACCAACCCGAGTAATCCATCAACTAAATGGTGAAAGCAATCTGGCCTTGGAGGCATTACTGCGCTCGGCAATTTGTAGGCAGATGCCCGATCCTCCTGCTGACCGGGCCTCCCCTTTGCCACCTCGCCGGGGCTGAGCATGGCGGTGGGTCGATTAAGCGTGTCACCGTTTATCGTAGATCCGGGCCGCTCCACTGGGCGACTTTTCACTATCCGCGCGCGACGGGCGCGCCAGCCGCCTTGGGACTAGCTTAAAATCAAGTGCATCCAGAGCGACAGCTCCGCCATCGTCGGGTGGGAACAGTCGATGGCAGCGCGGCGCGTTGGTTCTTCGCTGCTCGCCGCGTGGAAGCGGCAAACCGGTTTATGTCGGCTCGATCGGGATCGGCATCAAAGATAGCGAAGCGTAGAGGCTTCCGGGACTGATGGACAAGCTGAAAGCGGCGAGGGGGCCGGTGGTCTATAGCGGCGGCGGCAGACACATCACGCGAGTCACTGCTCCTTCATCGCCCGACGACACCTCAGCAATCGGTGAGAACAGGTACTCCAATATGTGCCGGCTGCCCGTCTTGGCCTCGACCGACACGGCCACCAGTGTACATGACTCAGATCTCACCTAGCTACTGATGTCGTTTTTGCAAGATAAGAGGAAATCATGGTGGGCGATGAGAGACTCGAACTCCCGACATCCTCGGTGTAAACGAGGCGCTCTACCAACTGAGCTAATCGCCCGCGATGCTCTGCGTCATCGTTCGGTGCAGCGTCTCTAGCGATATTGAGAAAGAACCGCAAGCCTCTTTTTAAGTTTCCGAGCAATTTGCCTGTGCACGCCGCTCTTCCCCACGGGGGGCATTGTCTGTAGAGGTGCGTCGGTCAGAATATGGAGCGAAAATGACGACGCGCGAGCAGCGACTGGCCCTTCGGCAAAGCACCCCCCGGACTTTTTTAAATTACGCTCACACCGAACAGGCGAGGCTGCTGCCTGACCGCGGCAAGCTTCTCGACAATCTGCCCAAGGGCGGGATTGTGGCCGAACTCGGCGTTGCAGAGGGGGAGTTCAGCGAGCAGATTCTGGCCCGTAACCAACCCCATCAGCTCTATCTCGTTGATCCCTGGAATATGGACAGATACTCTGAAGGCSTCGAAATCATCAATGGCAAATTTGGACAGGAGATCGCCGGGGGCAGCGTCGTCATTCGCCAGGGTACGTCGCTCGATAAGCTGTCTGAATTCGACGACAGTACGTTCGATTGGGTCTATATCGACACCGATCATTCCTTCGCGCTGACATGGCAGGAGCTCCTGCTGGCGGACCGCAAAGTAAAGCCGGATGGCAGGATCGCCGGCCATGATTTCTGCACTGGTAACACAGTCAAACCGGTCGTTTATGGGGTTGTCGAGGCGGTCAATAAGTTCTGCGTGGAGTATGGCTGGCGCTTCGAATTTCTGACGCTCGAGCCGGATGCTCACTTTTCCTACTGCCTCGAGCGTATCGGCACATCGCGATAGCCGTCAGGAGCTTACATATCGATCGTGCCAAGCTCCTGCTTGGCTTCCAGATACCACTCGACGAAAGCCTTGGCGCCGAGTTCTAAAGGGGTGTTCGGCTGGTAGCCCGTCAGGGCCATGAGAAGGTCAGGGCTTGCAAAGGTTCGGGGCACGTCGCCCTTCTGCATGGGAAGCATGACGTGCTTTGCTCCGTGCCCGATGGCATTCTCGACCTTCTCGATGAAGTCCATGAGGCTGACCGGTTGCCCGCCGCCGATGTTGACGATGYGGAAGGGGGCCTGATGCGAAAGGGTTTCAATTCCTGTGTCAGTGACGCGGTTTGTTTCTGACGGAATGACGTCCGACAACCTGACCACGGCTTCGACGAGATCGTCGATATAGGTGAAATCGCGGCTCATATTCCCCTTGCCGTAGATCTCGATCGGCTTGTCCTCGATCATATTCTTGACGAACTTGAAGAGCGCCATGTCGGGCCGGCCCCACGGGCCGTAGACGGTGAAGAAGCGGAAGGCCGTGGTCGGAATCTTGTAGAGATGTGAATAGCTATGCGCCATCAACTCCATCGACTTCTTGCTGGCAGCATAGAAGCTTAATGGCTCGTCGGCGCGGTCGGTTTCGCGGAAGGGGACGGTCGTATTGGCGCCATAGATCGAGGAGGTCGAGGCAAGCATGAGATGGCGAAGCTCGATACGGCTTGCCAACTCCAGAATGTTCCAGGAACCCTCGATGTTCGAACGCAGATAGGCTTGCGGGTTTTCGATGCTGTAACGCACGCCGGCCTGAGCCGCCAGATGAATGAGAACCTCCGGCTTTGCAGTTGAAACGGCGGCTTCCAGCGCTGCCTTGTCTTCGAGCATGGCAACGACGGGGCGGAACGCAGGGTACTGCGTCAGCGCCGCATGACGCATCTCCTTCAGCCGGACATTGTAATAGGGTGTCAGCCCGTCGAAGCCCGTTACCTCATGCCCGTCCTGCAACAGCCGGCGAGCCAGATGGAAGCCAATGAAGCCTGCCGTTCCCGTAATGAAGTAGCGCATTTCTACCTTTTTCTCGGGTCTCCTGCCGGTGGCAAAGGAACCGAATCCGTATTTGATCGCTTCACTTACCGGATAGATGCTCCCGAGATCAACAATCACCTGGATCTTCGGGCTTTTAAGCGGTCCAAAACTAGGACACAAACCGTGGCACTTCAGCTATAGGATTCGCTGTCAGCATTAGTCTCGCGAGCAGTCCGCTCGAATGTCTCCAACTCCGCGGCAATGTTTTGCTATCGGCCGCCGCATTAGAGGAGGCGTTCCTCACAGATAGACGCGACCGATGCCTGCAGTGCCTGCACTCGTTCGACCAACCATCCAAGTTCCTCCCTGGTGATCGAATAGTTCGGCGAATAGCGCGCCTCGACATATGCGCGGGAGAGAAGCTCGAAACGACGACGGGTCATGCGGCTATCACGCGGCCAGGCGTCAATTAATCTCTTGTCGAGATCTTCGGCCTTCGAACGTAGCACTTTTATGCGATGCGATTTGTGGCTGTAGAGGGTTAGCGTCAGCAGAAGGCAATGATAGGCGCGCTCGGTTGCCTGATGAAGCATGAATGCGCCGTCTCGCCAGATGTTTCGTTCGAGCATCAGTTGGGCTCCGACGAGGGCCTCCTGCGACAGCTTGTACCATTGCTCGAAATTTTTCTGCGCCTCAGCTTGCGCCTCTTCCTTGGTCAGCGGCCTCGGCTGGGCGAGGGGATTGCCATCTTCCTCGTAGAGAACCTTTCCATCTCTTTTGATATCAACGAAGAACGGCCGGCCGCGCGATAGTTGTTGGTTGACGTCATGCAGACTATGGATAATCGGGATGACCGGCGTTTCGATCCGGTGGCCAATCTGCTCTCGGAGGAGCCGCTCATCCAGGCCAAGCCACAGTTCCTGCTCCTGCGCGAAGGCCTCTGAATTGACGACGATCAGGATATCGTAGTCGGAGCGGTAGCCGCTCAAACGGTCCTCCACCCAGTCGCCGCGCGCATAGGATCCGTAGAGAATGACCTTCAGAACCTGGCTGTTGGCCCGCTTGGCCGACAGCTTTGTGGCACGGAACTGCTCGACCTCGGAAAAGATGATTTCGAGCACACGGGCGAGCTCGCGCCGCTTGGCTGCCGGCAGATGGTCGAGAGTATCGGTCAAGGTAAACGCCGCGTCAAAATCTTCGGTAGGAATCGTATCCATCGTAACGGCTCACCCGATGTTTCGCACCCTGTAATTTCTACGCGATTTTTTCCGACTGAGCAACCACAGATAGATTTAGGGGCTGTTGTGATCCTGGTTTTCGCATCTATGTTTTTGGAAGCTGAAACTTGTACCAGAAGCGACGCGAAACGACGCGAGTGTATGTTCCTTTCGGATTCAATACCGAAATCCGGATTGCCTGAGTGTGCCTCATCGCTTGAGCACCCAAACGGTCTTGCCGTTCTGTGACGCTTCGATGCCGGCTTTGGTCCGGGTCAGTTGAAGGCATTTTTCAGCATCTCCCGGCCGCGGTCTTATGCAAATCCCGTCTGGAGCGGCCCTCCATGTCGGATTTATGCTCACCAGGCTGTCGCTGATCGTTCCGCCGCCGTCCGGACGAAACACGAGGATGTTTGAGGCTTTCCGTTTGACGACGACCATCTCCCACGGCTTGCCGTCGGCGATGACGCTGGAAAGAGGTTCTTCGGCTCGCGCCGGCGTGCCGGCAAAAATCGTAAGGACGAGCAATGGCATGAAAAATCGGTGAGAAGAGCGGTCGCCTGGCAAGCGAACTTTGCGCATTACGTGTTCCTTTGGGTGAGTACCCTCTGATGGCAGGGCGTGGTCGAGGAAAAAAATTGAGCGGGTGGAAACGAGGCCATGCCTTCGGCCAGCGGTGATGTTGTCGCGATATTCTTCAACGTGCTCGGCAATGTCATCACGAGAGATATTTTGATTTGTTAAGCGCGCCGGTCGTATATTTCCGCATGACCGTCGCCTCGCGGGCTCATGCGGCATCTCTGCGACAGTGCGGGCGGGCACGATTGCCGCGCACGGGAATGTCCTAGCTGGCGTTTCGCCATCGTCATAGCGCAAGCCGTTCCGAAATCAGAATGAGCATCACGATCGGACCGCCGAGAAGGGCACCGAACAGGATCGTCGCGAAAAGCAGGTTTGCGAGCAGGTGAAGCATGGTCTTGCGCGTCATGGCTGCACGCCGACCCGTCTTGCAGGTTCAAACCGCACGGGCTGCAGTTTCATATCGGCCATTCGCACCTTGCCTGTCCAGACATCGACGATCCCGCGGTCCCTTCTGAAAACGAGGATGATCAGCCATTGTCTTGTACCGAGCGTGCCGCATGTCGCATCGAAGATCATGAAGGCTATTTGAATGGATCCTATAACCAGCAGCGCCGCAGCTGATCTTACTGTCCGTTGCAAAGCCATAGCTCTGTTCCAAAAGATGAGGTCGGATGAGGTCATGTCCTGCAGTTTCCAAGTTGCGTGGCTTTTCATTTGGGCTTCGACAATTGCGGAAACATGACTGGGTTTGCTTTTCTGTGTGTAATGCTGCCGCAATGCGAAAGGAACGGGTGGGTCGCATGGAGCGCATGGAGAGGTCATGGGACTGCCGAGCGCACCCAGGAAATTGTCAGATGTCGGGTTCTGGTCATAGGTGTTGGTSGCGACGACGACCTGGGTCGAGGAACCGGGCGCCTGCACCGACTTCTGCGTCACTCGGCCCGTCGGGTCGTAGCTCAGCAAGGCGACGGCACCGCGGGCATCAACCTGCGAGGTCAGCCGGTTTACGCCGTCACACCCGGCCGAGCTGATCCTAGGTGTAATTTAGAGAGTTTTCTAGCGACCTCACTCTGCCACCGTGCAGGCCGCTACTCACCCCTGATGGGATCTCAAGGCGAGAGATCGAAAAAATCCGAAAACTCGGCAGGACTATTTTGGTGTTTAGTTGCGAGCATTGGCCGGCTTGTGCAATGAAGCGCCAGCTTTTTCGGCTGCCGCCTGCAGACGCTTGTCCCTCGTCCATAACGCCGCTCGCCGATCAAGCAGTATCGAGGCGAGCAAGTGGGCATCTGTATAGCTGATGCCCATACTGAAAATGCCGTGATGATCGATCATTGTCATCACTTCGTCGTGCGTTGCGACGAACACTTGGCGCTGGGCTTCCAGAAACGTTATCACGCGCTCGCGCTCGCGAAGGGTGCCAAGCGTCAGTTCGCCAACCACAGCCGGATGGCAGAGTAGACGATCGTCCTCAATGATCGTCCGAAGCTCCGCATCAACATGACGGAAATGATCGATCCATATAGAAGTGTCTGCCAGTATCACTTGGCCGCTGCGCTCCGGCGACGTGGAGCCGCCTCTGCATCGGGCATAGTTCCGCCGAGCGCGATGAGGCGTTTTCCGGACTCTACTCGGACAAGCGTCTCCAACGCCTGGCGCACGAGAGCAGCGGTTTCTTTTGTGCCGGTAAGGGACCTGGCCCTTTCCATGAGAGCATCGTCGAGATTGATAGTCGATCGCATCGTTTCTTATCCTTGTCCTGATGCTTCAAATAGCACCATTTGGTGATAATATCTACGCCTAGGTCCCCGTCGATATTTCCGGCGTCATGACAAAAACCAAGCGGCCACCTGTCAACCGAGATTGCCCGATCTGACCAGCATGCTCAACGCGATCGTCAGCGCTTACGATCAAAGTCAGATTGAGGAACACCTACCGAGGAATTGAATGTGCTTGGAGTTCCTCTTGTGAGGGGCGATGGTTGCGTTTTGTAACCATTTCCAAGCAGTTTAGATGCGAGCCAATGCCCTTGTGGTACAGAACAAGAGAGAACGAGGTGCGGCGTAACCTCCTGGCAGTTGCCAGGGAGAGCTGCTATCTAGCTCGGGGTCGAAGATGCCTCCGAAATGTGCGATTGAAACCTCCTTTAGCCGCTGGATCCGAAGGTGACCAGCCACGGAAGATCGCGGATTAATCTATAATTCTTGTAGATAAATATTTTCGATCTTGCGTTGTAGCGCGATGACTTTTCCTTGTTTGAAACGCGGTCGGCAAACTTGTGCGGCGCAAGCGCGGCTTGATCGCCTCTATAGTGGTTGTTCAAGATATCGCTTTTTGGATTAAGTGAATGCCGCTCCGTACGGGTGTCGAAAATCTTCCCTCCCAGTCCGTCGTTTCCATTGCACGCATTGAATGGCAGACCGTTGCCTTGGCGCTCGTCATCTATGGCGGCTTTCTGGCGCTGACTTGGTTTTGGCAGAAATTGCCGCTCGCTGTCGTGATCGCGCTTGGAAGCTGGTTGATTGCGTGGCACGGATCGCTGCAACACGAGGTGATACATGGGCACCCGACGCGAAATCGGCGTATCAACGATGCGATCGGTTGGCCGCCGCTATCACTCTGGTTACCCTATGCCATCTATCGCGAGACCCATCTGGTCCATCACCGCGACGAACATCTGACTGATCCGATTGAGGATCCGGAGTCCTCATACTTTACCCAACTGGCTTGGAACCGCATGGGCCGCTTCGGCCGCGGTTTGGCTGTCTGGAATACAACGCTATTGGGACGGTTGACCCTTGGCCCCCTCGTCATGATCCTAAACTTTGCGGGGGAAGAGTTCGTCAGGGTCACGGGCGGAGACAGGCATCGTGCGATATTGTGGGCATGGCATTTCGTCGGCATGGCGGTCGTTCTTTATTGGATTGGCGCAATTTGCCAAATCCCGATTTGGCTTTATCTGTTGGGATTCGTCTACGGCGGCGCGGCCCTCAGCAGGCTGCGCTCCTATGCCGAACACCGCTTTGCCGATCATCACCACGAACGCACGGCCATCGTTGAAAACAGCCCGCTGTTCGGTCTGCTGTTCCTCTACAACAACCTGCATGTTCTCCATCATCAGAGACCCAGCATGCCATGGTATCGGATTCCGCGTCTCTACCGCCGGCATCGGAACCTGCTTGTCTCGATGAATGGTGGTCTCGTCTATGATGGCTATATCGATGTCGCCCGTCGCTTTTTTCTGACATCACATGATGATCCACGCCATCCACGTCACGCTTTTTCAGAACCTTTCGCTCGATCGCACGATGAAGGCGTTGTCACGACGGGAGAGACACAGCTCACCGGGGCATAACGGAACGCAGCGCTTGCCAGGAACGACTGAGAGCACACGTGTTCCGATCGCCAATCGATGAACCAGCGTCGCGGCGTATCATCAATCGAACCTTGGAGCGGGGCGAGCGTTGCTTGGCGATGAATTGCGAAAAGAACGCCATGCCGATCATCCCGCATCACGTGCTGGACTGAAGATTTTGATGCCTTCGACTCGGATCGAGACACGGAGTGGATGTATAAGGGAGCGCAAGCTCGAGCTTATCGAAGCCGTGCAACGTGCGTTATCGGACGCTTTGAAACTGTCAAGTGACGACCGGTGTGTGCGTCTCTTTGAGTACGATGACGACACCATTATCACCCCGCCCGGGAAAGGTTCCTCCTATATGGTGGTGGAAGGTACCCCTCTTTTCCGGCCGTACGGACGACGCCGAGCGGCGGCTGTACGCTGGCTTGGCGAGGGAGCTCTCGCCCCTTGGTATTCCCGCCTCCGATATCAAAACCATCCTCGTCGAAGCGCCGGCCTCAGACTGGGGGCTTCATGGGAAAGCGGCGAGCGACATTGACCTCGGTTACAAGATCGATGTTTAGACCGCCGGCCGATGCGGACCTGCTTTGCGAATCAACGGACAGGACAGAATGATCGGCGGCATCCGTTTCTTCCGACGGACGCTTTCGCATCGGATGCCGGTCATGTCGGGACGCCCGATGAAGTGATTGCGCAGCAAATCTGTGTGAGTGTCTTCGACAAATGGGGAACTCCGGTGTTCGGTCTTCGGCTTGGCGCGATTTGTCCGCTATCTGTCCGCAATCGGCATTTCGCAGTATGGTGTCGTCGGTAGACTGTCTTCACGCTCATCCTTGGAGATAATCACATGTCCGCAGATACCGCACTCCTCGTCATCGATGCCCAGGAATCCTTCCGTCATCGACCCTATTTTCGCGAAGATGAGATCGGGACTTACATCGCGCCTCAGCAGGCGTTGATCGATGGCGCAAAAATGGCCGGTCTTCCGGTCGTCCAGATATTTCACGTCGAGGAGACAGGCGTTTTCTCTGAAGGCTCGGGTTTCATCCGTCCGCTGACGCCGCTTCAGATCGAGGCGGATGCGGTGTTTCGCAAGCGCCGCCACAGCGCGCTCGTTGGCAGCGGCCTGGACGTCTGGCTGACTGAAAACCACATCCGGCGCGTTATCATTTCCGGCATTCGCACAGAGCAGTGCTGCGAGACGACGACCAGGCACGCCTCCGACCTCGGTTATGAGGTCGACTATGTCGGTGAGGCGACACTGACCTTTCCAATGACCGATACATCCGGCCGCGAGTGGAGTGCCGCCGAGATTAGGGCGCGCACGGAATTGGTCCTTGCCGATCGTTTTGCCCGTATCGTTACCGTGGAGCAGGTGCTCAACGGGCTTGCAGCCCGGGCGGCCGCATAATGGGGGAAGGCCTCCGGCGCATTATCCCGGTTTTTGTGGTCGTGCCGCCGCGGGCGCTCCTGCTCGATATCGCAGGTCCGATGGAAGTCTTGCGCAGAGCCAATCTCGAACAGGAATCGATAGGGTTCGTGCCGACCTACATCGGACCTGCCGCTGAGGTGCGAAGTTCAACCGGTCTCGACCTGGCCAGGATTTCCCCGCTTCCGGCACGCCTGCCCGATGACGCACTTCTCGTTGTTTCCGGTGCGGTGGATGAACCGCTCGCCGGAGCGGTCGAGACTGCTCCAGGAGACGCGGCTCTGGAAGCGGAAATCGTTGAATGGCTGCGGGGGATTGTCCGTCCTGGCATTCGGCTTGCGACGATCTGTTCCGGTGCCTTGCTTGCGGCGCGCGCGGGACTGCTCGAGGGACACGAATGCACCACCCACCATTCCATGCTGCAGGATCTCGTCCGACTTGCTCCGACCGCTCGCGTCCGCGAAAACCGGCTCTATGTCGAGGATGGCGAGYGCTTGACCAGTGCAGGCGTCACCGCAGGGATCGATCTCATGCTTGCCGTTGTCGCAAAAGAGGTCGGCCACGCCGTGTCGCTTGCCGTCGCACGCACTCTGGTCATCTATCTGCGACGGGCCGGCGGTGATCCTCAGCTATCGCCGTGGCTGGAAGGGCGAAACCACCTCCATCCGGCAATCCACAGAGCTCAGGATGCCATCGGTGCCGATCCGTCGCAGAACTGGTCTGTCGAGGCGCTTGCCAAGATCGCCGCGACGAGCCCGCGCAATCTGTCACGGCTTTTCAACGAGCACACCGGCATGAGCGTGACCGACTATGTGAACCGCATGCGAATTGCGCTCGCACGAGAACTCATCACCGGTTCAAGACTCGATATGGAAAACGTCGCCGAACGCATCGGCTTTTCGTCGGCTCGCCAGTTTCGGCGGGCCTGGAGACGAGTTCACGACACGCCACCGGGCCACATCCGAGCGCCTGCCAAGGGCTGAAAGCTCGATCAAATCCCCGATCCAGACACAGAATTCGAAATTGTACTGAGAACGCGTCGCCGTTTGTTTCAGCGGCAGGCGGTGCGGGTTGCAATTTATAGACAACAAACTCCAGCCGATGGGGTCTTTTGGAAAAGAGCGCGCAAACAACGGCTGTGTGGCAACAGGGTCTGTGCCTGATGGACAAAAAAAGAGACCCTGGGCATAAAGCCGGGCCTCGAGGTGTGAAGGTCAAGAACCTCCAGAGGGGGAACAGCCGACGTAGCGGGTCGGGAGGAATGAACCGCGGAAGATCGTCGACTGTCGAGATGATGACCGAAGGTCGTTGCTGACGCGAAGTATAAGGCACTCAAATCGAGGCGCTACTTGACAAATTCTACCGCGGCGGTCTCAGAACGACCCGCAATCAGCCGATGGATGGAGAAAGACGATGTCAGCAAGAACCCGCCGCTGCGCATCGAGAACGTTGCTGTTGTTATTCCCGATTGGGCAAAGATAGCAGAGCCTGAAGCCGCGAGTACGGTTCTTCGAAAGATGCGAAACCAGAACGCAACGAGGGGCAATATCCGCTCCGGAGTCTCCTAGAGATAGGGGTCCGGGACATGAGCGGCTGCGAAAGCCTGCATCAGATGATGTATTCCGGCTCTGCCAGCGCTTGATCCATCGTGATCCCGGGAAGGCTTGAATGGCGTTTTCCGGTCGGTGTCGCCGGGATGCCGACGACGGAGGTGTAGGGCGCAACGGAACCGACGACCACGCTGCCGGCCCCAACCTTGGCGCCCACGCCGATCTCTACATTACCGAGGATTTTGGCTCCGGCTCCGATGAGCGCCCCACGCCTTACTTTCGGATGGCGATCACCGCTTTCCTTTCCTGTTCCGCCCAAGGTCACGTTTTGGAGGATCGATACGTCGTCTTCGACAACCGCTGTCTCGCCGATAACGAGGCCGCTTCCATGATCGAGCATGATGCTCTTTCCCATTTTTGCGGCGGGATGAATATCGACCCCAAAGACTTCGGAAATGCGGCTTTGCAAATGCCGGGCCATATGGATGCGATCATGATGCCAAAGCCAATGCGCGACACGCTGTCCCTGCAAAGCCACGAACCCCTTGAAATACAGGAATGGCGTCAGGATTTCCGCATTTGAGGGGTCACGTTCCTTGATCGCCGCCAAATCCGCAGCAGCATGATCGACGATATCCGCGTTGCTGATCAGCGCCTGGGCGACCACCGACAAGAGTTCATCCTGATCAAGGTCGTGGTTGGCAAGTTTGAAGGCGATGCGCTGCGCGAGCGCCTGAGCAAAACTCGCATGATAAAGAACTGCGGAATTCATTGTACGGGTCAGGGACGGATCCTTCGAGGCTGCATTCATCGCCTCGCCGCAAAGCGCGTCCCACAATCTGGAAACGTTTGACGAAGGAGGCGGTTCTTTTGACAGATCGCTCAAGCTGCGGTTCAAACCTGCCATGCCAACCTCCTCAGACCGCGAGCACTCATCTCCATTGTAGGGAGCGATGCTAGACCGGTTGCTGCCGCGGGGGGAGGTCGCAAAGGTTCGCGACGACGACGAAAGCTCGTTTATTTTCCTATATATTCGATAGAAAAAGAGAAAATTCTGCTTTCGAAGCAGGTCAGAGGTCGCATCCCGCGGCAGCTCCGTGCGGACGTGGTTGAGAAATTACCCAGCGAATTAAACGGCTTGCGTCCTATGGAGAGGGGTCGGCGAGGATAACTTGCCGAATACATCTTGCTATCCAGTGACCATTGTCTATCATCTTTGTAGAGATTAACGCGGCAAGAACAGTTCCGGCTATGTTTTTTTAAACCGGGCTGATCCGACGCAGAAGGAGCCAACGCATGACTCTTCTCTCGCCCCACTCTTTGGACCCTCAGGGGAAAGACGCGGACCGCCTTGCAAGAATTGCGATTGTCGGCCGGGGTTTTACCGGCATCATGGCCGCAATCGCTCTGTTCAAAGGCATCGATCGTCCTTTTCACCTGATAATGTTCGATCCTCGACCCGAGATCGATGTTGGAGAGGGCGTGAACCATGCTGTGGCAACGGTACTGAACAGCCGTGTTCGTGACTTGTCCGTCGATCCCACGCGCAGGGACGACTTCCAGAACTGGCTGGAAGCGGACAGGGATCGGCATGGTGGCCTTCCCGCCTATTCTGCAGGGCTCGAGCACTCATTCGTTTCGGAGCGGGTGTTTGGCAGCTACGTCTACAAGCGTTTCGCCGAGGCGTTGATGGCGCGGCCAGACGTGGTTGTTCAATTCCTTCCGGAGACCGTTACCGCAGTCGATCGCCATCCGCAGATGGGCTTTTCTGTTTTTTTCGGCAATGACCAGAGGAAGCATTTCGACGTCGTCTTCCTGGCGACGGGCTATGGTTTGCGCGACAGTCTGGAAAAACCCACAATACCCGTCGGAGCCCAAAGCGGTGTCGTGATCGGAGGCGGTGTCAAAGCCGTGGGTCAGGCCCTCGCGCTTCTGAAAGACGGCAAGGTCCCTCATATCAATCTCATTTCCGAATCCGGCTTACTGCCACAATCGCATGCCCAGGCAGCGGTCGGATCCGCCGCTGCGGGCGAACCCATCCCGCGGACGTTGCGTGGTGCGTTCCGCTATCTGCGCGATGCGGCAAGGCGGGCGGACGCCGAGGGTTCTGGATGGCAGGGCATCATGAACGGGTTTCGGCTACAGGCACGCGAGCTTTGGGAGGAGTTGAAGCCGGATGAACGCGCAAGGTTCAAACGCCATGTGAAGG
Source organism: Rhizobium sp. P1_E6 (assembly GCF_056405875.1). Classification (NCBI taxonomy): domain Bacteria; kingdom Pseudomonadati; phylum Pseudomonadota; class Alphaproteobacteria; order Hyphomicrobiales; family Rhizobiaceae; genus Rhizobium; species Rhizobium sp. P1_E6. Next base: position 43,076 of record NZ_JBFUBG010000026.1, read on the forward strand.
CAGTGTATGACAGCCATCGCCGCCGGTTGCCGCCAGAAGATTACAGGCACCTGCATCAGGCTATCGACAGTGGCGCCATCACATTGAGGAAGGGCAAGGTTGAACGCATTGCCAGCAATGGCGTGTTGCTGTCGGTCTCGCAAACTCTCGAAGTACTTCACGCCGATTTCACGGTTGACTGCCGGTTTCGTCCGTCCAGCAATGACAGTTCCCTTATAAGATCCGTTGTTGCATGCGGTCTGGCAAAACGCGATGAACTCGAACTCGGTCTCCTCGCAGACGAATGCGGGCGCATAATTGGTGCGCACCGTTCAGTTCGGGGTCTTTTCGCGATGGGCCTCCTGGGTCTTGGCAGTGTTGCCGATATCGATCTGGTGCCGCAGATCGTCTCACAGAGCCATGCCGCCGCTGCGTCGCTGAATGAATGGATTGGCAACGTCGCGAGCGCTGCGCAGGCAGCATCCGTGTGATGGGTAACTGAAGAAATCCGTATCCGCGATTAGCTCCTGTTGGATGGCTCGGATGCTCCCATTCTACGACGGACGGGGTGATCAACGAACGGCTTTTTGAATTCAACCGGATCTCGGCATGCTCGACAAGTCGCTGCCGTTTGGCAGGATCGTCACGGCTAACCTCTTGCTGTTGAACTTGAGATGAGGCGGCCCCACCGTTCCATCGTGACGCTCGGCTAGATTGCCGGCAGCTTGCCGCCTGTGATCAAAATTCCCTTTCCGCAATCTTGCATGTGCTCTTCGACAAGATATGCGCAACAAATCCACGTCCACCGCATGCGGCTGCCATGGTGGCGACGTACCGATACGGCATCTTCTGCCATAATGGAGAAAATTCTAAGATAATAGGCAGATATTCGCAATCCAGAGACGGATATTCCGTACTAGCGGAGGAAAATAACTAAGAATATTATTCTCTATTGAGGCTTATAGTTAGGTAATATACCTCGAAAATCATCAAGCATTGAAAAAAACAGAACTGATGATTTGGAGAGCGATATGAACCCCGCGATGAACATGATGCCGATGATGAACAACATGATGCCGATGATGGGTGGCATGATGCCGATGATGAACCCCATGATGGGCGGCATGATGAACCCCATGATGATGCCGATGATGGGCGGCATGCCGATGATGATGCCCATGATGATGATGGGCGCAATGAAGTGCACCATGACGGACCAGGGCATGGTCTGCGAAATGAAGCCGATGGAAGGCATGGACAAGGACATGTTCATGGAATCCTGCAAGCGCATGATGTCGATGATGTCCGGCGGCATGCCGATGATGATGTCCTGCGGCGGCATGATGATGTGCTGCACGATGGCTGCCTGAGCGCCGTTGCTGCCTCGACAAAAGCCTCCGGAGACGGAGGCTTTTTTAACCCCGGACCTCTTCGATATAGGTGGTCACGAGGTAAAGAATGGCTTCGGTTCCTGTCATGTTGCGATAGACATGCGCTACGTCGGCATCGAAGATGATCGCATCGCCCTCACCGAGGATTTGCGGCGGCTGTTTGCCGGCGATGATTTCGACGGTTCCTTGTGCCACGACGAGGTTCTCGACCGTGCCGTGCTGGTGGGGATCAGCCTGTTCGCTGTGATGCGGTGAAATTCTGATTTCGTAGAATTCCAGCTTCCGCTCCCCTTCGAAGGGAAAGAGAGCCCGGCTCTGGAACCGCCCTTCCGAGGAAAAAAGAACCTTAGATTTCGATCGAGGTATGGTCACGATCGACGTTTCTTCGCGCTCGGCGATCAGAGCGGAACAAGGGATCTCAAGCGCCGCGGCGATCTTGGATAGGATGCTGAGCGTCGGGCTACTCTTGCCCGTTTCAATCTGACCAAGCATGGCGCGGCTGACGCCTGCAATCTTGGCCAGTCTGTCAAGGGAGTGGCCTCGGCGCGTTCGCATGCGGCGCAGGTTCCGGCCGGTGCGGATGGTGACCTCGTCCTCGTCCTCTCTTCCGATGCTGTCGTCAGTGATCGCTAGGTCAGACGCCATATCCGGTAAGACCCACTGTCATGACAGGCATAAAACCCCAAAGGGGCACCCACATGAAGACAGGCTGCATTGCAAAGGGTGCCATGTAAGCGATGCGTGGGGCGCCCTCGGTGTGCGCTTGACTGCGGGATTTCCGGTACGCCTGCAAATCGATGACGTCAGCCGTCTGAGTTTGCATGAATGTCTCCTTGAACAAGTGACTGTGATCCTACAGGCAGCGCCGATGGGAGGGGAGGCGTTCTCATCCAATCCTGACGATGGCAGGAAAATCTTGTGCTAATGATCTGGTCTGTCTTGCCAAAGCAGTTCGCAATTGTGTCGACGTCATCAATGACGCGCACCCAGCCGCCGTTCCGGTCAGCCGTTTCCATCAGGCCCTATTGTAAATAGGTATCCGCAAAATTACGCCTCAGACCTTCGGCACCGAGTGCGAAGTTCCTGACGCGCTTGTTGTAGACGACGACCTCGGCGGGGGCGACCGTGTTGATCGCCGGAACGTCGTCAATGATAAGACGCTGGAAGTCGAAAAACAGCGACCGGCGTTTGTCGGCGTCGGGTTCGCGGGCTGCCGATTCCAAAAGCCTGTCGACCTCGGGATTTGCGTAATGCGCCGCATTCGAGAACGGCAATCCGACCTTGAAGTTCTTGCTCCAATAGACGCGCTGGACGCCGACCGTTGGGTCGAAGGCGTTGTTGAGGTTTTCCGACGTCAGGTCGAAGGCGCGGTCGGAATAGACGACCTTCACATAGGTCGCAAAATCATAGCTCTCGATGGCAGCATCGATGCCAATCGAGCGCAGCGCCTGACGGAAATATTCTGCCAGCCGTTTGTCCTGTGCCGGATTGAAGAGAAGGCGCAGGGAAAAGCGCGCCTGTCCGCCTTTGCGCGGATATCCCGCCTCGTCCAGCAGCGTGTTGGCGCGGTCGAGATCGACTGCATAGGGCTTGATGGCGGGATCGACGAAGCTTGGCAGGGTGACACTGACAGGTGACGGCGAGACCGCCGCAAAGCCGTAGAAAACGGTATCGACGATGACGTTCAGATCGATCGCATGGGCAATCGCCTTCCTGACCTTCTGGTTCTTGAGGTAGGGATTGTCGAAGTTGAAGATCAGTTGATACTGGCTGCCGGAATAGGCGTAGGCCTTGGTCTCGACCCCAAGGTTGGGCGAGCCCGAGATCTGCTCGATATCGCCGAGCGGGACGGAGCCGGCGTCGCCGATATCGACATCGCCCGACTGGAAAGCGGCCGAACGGGCTGCCGCATCGGTGATGAAGCGGAAGACGATCCTGTCGAGATAGGGTTTGGGCGCGTTCCAGTACGCGGCGTTGCGTTCGAGAATGATGTAATTGCCGCGCACATATTCCTTGAAGACGAAAGGTCCCGTTCCGATCAGCTGGTCGTCACGGGGGACCGAGGCAGGATCGCTGCCTTCAAAGATATGCTTGGCGATGATCGGGCTCTCGGTTGCGGCAAGGGCGCTCAGAAGATAGGGAGCCGGTTTGTCGAGCACGATGGTTGCTGTCAGCGGATCCGGCGTCTCGATGTCGATGACGCTCGAGAAGGTGCTGCGGCCGCGCGGATGGGCGACCTTGAGAAAATTGRTCGAAAAGGCGACGTCTGCCGAGGTGAAGTCGTGGCCGTCATGCCATTTGACGCCCTGGCGAAGGGTAAATCGGTAGCGAAGCCCATCAGGCGAAACCTCCCATTGCGTCGCCAGCTGTGCTTCGGGGGTCATGTCGTCACGATATTGCAGAAGGGCGTCGAAGATCTTCGGCCCGACTGTCCAGGCCGTGCCGGACGTATTGTTGGTCGCCACGAGTGTCGGGGACTCATTGCGGAAAGCATAGGTGAGCGTTCCCCCGCTTGTCGGTTCTTGCGCCAGCGCCGGCAGCGAGACAAGCGGAGCAATGAACGGTATGGTGGCGGCCGCCACGCTCAAGGAAAGCATGCGACGGCGCGAAAGGAGGATGCTGGACGACATGGGTGCCTCGCCATTGACAGTTTTGGTGAAACGTTCACCGCGAGGGGCAGTTGGTCAAAACTATTATTCTTCGTGGGCCCGAAAGAAAAAATTCGTTGGTATTTGCAAGGCGAGCTCTGATCAGTGTGGCCATCAAACGGTTCGGTTGAAGTTCAATGATGAAGCTCGGCGTAATTCTCGATCGCCGAGACGGGTCCGGCGTAGCCGATGATCGCCATCGAAATCGATAGGGATGCTGTTATGGCAGCCAAGAATAGCTATCCGGTCTATGTCGACGAACGACATATCAGGCGTGATGAGCGATTGCCCTGATCAATGTGACGATGATCTGGCCCTGCCATGACGAGGCTGCTGTGGGGCCTAGCGAGAGAGACGATTTAGGAAGGAAATCTCATCGGAGACTTCCCGCAGGCTTGTCCGCATCTCCGCTTCGGCCCGCGTCGAAGTCGTCGAGAAACAGGGCTCGAAACTCGTTGATGATGAGACCCCGTTCCAGCTCGCGGTGGCGTACCGCCAGTCGAAGTAGGCGTCGCAATCATCCCATTGGGAGGCCTCCTGTCAGGCTGCCTGTCTTGCCGTTGTCCTGCGGCCCGCCATCAGAACGTGGATGGCGCGCAGGACATCCGATGCGGACGCAAACCATTGCTCATCGAGATCGTAGACCTCATATTTGACGGCAACGAACTTCAACCCATCACTGTCCGGCACGACGATGCCGACCGGCAATCCTTCATACTCGATAACCTGCCTGCTCATGGCGCCTCTCCGTTGAGCTTCGCAGCGACTGAACCGGCCGAGGCCAAGATCAGGAAGCGAAGCGTCAATAATAGTCTATAATTTATATAGACTATAGCATTGGCGAAAACGGAAAGGTATTCGAAGTTGTCCTAGAACTCCGCCTCTCTGTAAGAAACTGTTCTAATTTTACAGGATTTTCTGACTTCGGCAGTTTTCTCGATGCCCTTTCGCTCAGTGGACATCGAACGCCGGATCGGGCGGAACCTGCATTGCGAGCGCAAGGTGGTTTGTCTGCGCGGCAAGGCCGATGATCGTCAGTAGTTCGCCGTGCTGGGCGTCCGTCATCCCGCGTGCGCGCGCAGCTGCGGTATGGGATTGCACGCAGTATTGGCAGGCATTGGCGGCGGAGACGGCTATGTAGATCATTTCGCGGGTCAGCGGATCGAGGGTTCCAGGGGTTCCCATTACCGATTTCACGGTCTCCCAGACACGTTTCAGGTTCGCCGGATCATTGGCGAGCGCCCGCCAGAAATTGTTGATGAAATCGGTCTGACGCGTCGCTCTGATGTCGTCGAACACCATTTTCACGGCAGGAATTGCAGCCGCTTCTTCGTCGCTCAGAAGCCTGACTGTTGCCATTGATCGTCTCCTTGTACTTGCGGGCGTTGTCAGCAATCCTCCGGAAAAGAAACCTCAAGCCAGAGTGCTTGATGAGAACATAGCGCAAGTCGCAAGGCCTGCCATGGCGCGGGCAATAGCCCACTCTCGCCGATGGCGGGCCGCCACGCTACTCCTGCCCGCTCGTGCCGACATGGCCGCGTTGCAGGCGCCGTTCGAGCCATTGGCTGAAGCGTGATGCGCTGAAGCTGATCGCGAAATAGATCACCCCTGCAAATAGGAAAGTTTCGGAATAGAAGCCAAGCCAGTTCGGATCGGTCGCGGCGATCTTGGCGGTGTTCAAGAGATCCGAGATGCCGATGACGGCGAGAAGCGCGGTGTTTAGAAGGATGCCGATCGACAGATTGACGATCGCGGGAATGACCGCCTTCAGCGCTTGTGGCAGCACGATGAGATGCATGGCGCGCCAGTAGCCAAGGCCAAGCGAATAGGCGGCTTCGGTCTGTCCGGCAGGCACGGACTGAAGGCCCGCGCGGATCACCTCGGCAAGATAGGCCGACACGAAGAGCGTGATGCCGATCTGCGCCCGCAGGAGCTTGTCGGAGAGCGCCTGCGCCGGCATCGCCATCGGAACGATCAGCATCGCCACATAAAGCACGGCGATCAGCGGGATACCCCGCAGGCATTCGATGAAGACGATTGCCACCGTCCGCAGAAGGCCCATCGACGAGCGGCGAGCAAGCGCAAGCAGGGTTGCCAAGGGAAATGCGCTTGCCAGGCCGACCAGCGAAATGAGGATCGTAATCGGAAGGCCACCCCATTGGTTTGTGGGCACACCTGGCGGTGTCACCATGCCGGTCATCAACAGCCAGGAGAGCAGCAGTCCAACGAACCAAGCCGGCAGCAGCCTAATGCTCCAGAATCGCGGCATTGCAGAAACGCAGAGCAGGGCGCCGATGATCAGCAGCACACTCAGCGGTCTCCACTGCAGGTCCGGAGGATAAAATCCGAAGAGGATGAACCGTGCCTTGGCGCCGATAAAGGCCCAGCAGGCCCCGGCATCGGTGGTGCCGCAATCTTGAGCCGAGCCCCACCAGACCGCGTCCCTGACAGCCCAGTCCCAAAGCGGCACGAAGAGCCAGAGAAGGAACAGCAGCGATAACAGCGTGATCAGGCCGTTCAATTTCGTATCGAAGAGCCCGGAGATCTGCAGAGGCGAGCGCCACCTCGGCTGGCTGAATTGCAGTTCGCTCATTCTACCGCCGCTCCTTCATCATGATGCGGCGGTTATAGAGGTTCATGATCAAGGAGACGGTGAGATTGAGCGCGAGATAGGCTGCCGCAATGATCGCTATGGCTTCGAGCGATTGTCCGGTCGTATTGGCCGTTGTATTGGCGACGCTCACCAGATCCGGAAAGCCGATCGCAACCGCCAGACTCGAATTCTTGGTCAGGTCGAGATAGCTCGACGTCATCAGCGGCGTGATCACGCGCAGGGCCTGAGGCAGCACGACGAGACGCATGATATGACTGGGGCGAAGGCCAAGCGCCCGGGCCGCCTCCCACTGTCCGCTGGTCACCGACTGGATGCCGCTGCGCACGATTTCTGCAATCGTTGCGGCGGCATTGAAAACGAGCCCGGTCAGCAGGGCCGCGAATTCGGGCGTGAGCGACAATCCGCCGCTGATATTGAAGCCGCCTTTCACCGGCAGTTCGAGCGTCACGGCGACGCCGGCCAGCCAGAGAGAGACCAACGCGCTGATGGAGCAGGTCACAAAGAGCCGCGTGGCGTAGAAGGGGCGTCCAAAGAAGGCCTTGCGCGCAAACACATATGATACCCCGATAACGGCGACGCCAATCGGCACCCATAGAAGGGGCGAGGGACCGGCGAGGACCGGCTTTGCGACGAAGACGCCGCGGTTGGTCAAGAAAGCGCCGAAGAGCTCGATCGCCCGGCGCGGCGCCGGCAGGGCATGATAGATCGTGCTCCAGAGAAAAAGCTGCAGGAGAAGTGGTGTATTGCGGAAGATCTCGACATAAGCGCGCACGGCATTGGAGAGAATGAGATTGCCCGACAGGCGGGTAACACCCAGTACGACTCCAAGCACGGTCGCAAGCAAGCAGCCGAAGAATGCGATATTGATCGTGTTGAAAAGCCCTACGAGCAGCGCCCGGCCATAGGTATCGGCAGAAGAATAGGCAATCAAGCTCTCGCCGATCTCGAAATTGGCTCTCTGGCCGAGAAAGCCGAAACCAGGTCTGACCCCGAGCCTGTGCATGCTGTCGACGATATTGGCCCCGAGATACCAGAAAAGCCCGGCGGTCAGAAAGAGTGTTGCAAGCTGCAGCGGCAACGAAGGACCGAGCCAGGACCGCATGGCGTAAAGAAGGCCGGGCATCGAGATGCCCGGCCGATGGTGACGAACGGATCGCGCGCTCTCTTGCACGTAAGCGCTCAACGGAATGGCGGCGAATAGATGAGGCCACCCTTCGTCCATAGCTGATTGTAACCGCGTTCGAAGTTCAGGGGCGTGCCCTTGCCGACATTGCGCTCGAAGATCTCACCGTAATTGCCGACCGCCTTGATGATGTTATAGGCAAATTTCGGATCCAGTCCGATTGCTTCGCCGAGTGATGGATCGACGCCGAGGAACCGCTTGATGGCGGGGTCGTCAGTCGTCAGGAAGCTGTCGACGTTTTCCTTGGTAATTCCGAACTCTTCTGCCTGGACGGTGGCGTAAACCGTCCAGTTGACGATTTCCAGCCACTGGTCGTCGCCGCCGCGGACTGCGGGTGCGAGCGGCTCCTTGGACAGTCGTTCCGGCAGGAGAACATAGTCGTCAGGGTTCTTGAGCTGCGTGCGTTTTGCTGCAAGATCGGTCGAATCCTGTGTCAGGGCGTCGACGCGGCCCGAATCCAGCGCCTTGGTGAATTCGCTCGTTTCCTCGATCGTGACCGGCGTGAATTTCTTGCCGGTCTTGCGGAAGAAGTCGGCGATGTTCAATTCACCCGTCGTACCGCTCTGGACACCGATGGTCGCACCATCAAGATCTTCGCCCTTGGTGACGCCAAGGTCCTTGCGCACGAGCAGGCCCTGGCCGTCATAGAACACCACGGGACCGAAGTGGAAGCCGAGCTTGAACGCACGTGTAACGGTCTCGGTGACGCCGGACAACAGAATGTCGAACTCGCCGGCCTGGAGGGCCGGCAGGCGCTGCTGGGGTGAGGAGTTGGTGAACTCGACCTTGTCGGGATCGTTGAAGACCGTGACCGCGAGTGCCCGGCCGAAATCGACGAAGAACCCCTGCCAGCGTCCGTTGCTGTCGGGTGTAAAGAAACCTGGCGTCGTTCCGACACCGACCTTGATGACACCCCGTTCCTTGATCTTGTCGAGTGTCGGACCGGCCTGTGCCGTCGTCGGCAAAATGGACGCGGCCACAATCGCTGCGGTTCCGGCAGCGACCGTCAACTGCCGGAGAATAGGTGAGAATGCACGCATGAAAACCCCTTAAAGTTTGCCCCTTCATGCAGGCCGGTCGAGCTTGGGAGGATCGGATCACGTCCTGCACGATCAAATTTAAATAGATAAAATCTATATAATAGATAGATTATTGCAAAGTACTGCCCTTTATTGAAACAGAATGCCTCTTTTTTCAGCCGATCCTGCCGCGGCGAGCAATTATGGGGAAGGCTCGGTTGCGCCGTCGTAGGCCACTTGATTAGGCTCCGACGCCGCGCGCGTGACGAGGTTGCGCCCGAAAGGATTGACAGCGACGAGAGCGCTCATGAGGGCGAGGGCTGCGAGCGTGGTGAGGATCGATCTGTCGAGCTTCATTGATCGCTTTCAAAAGGATCTGTCCATCGGTGCGACGGGAAGATGTCTAGGAGCCGATTGACGGTTCTGCCAGAAGATCGGCATGATGTTCGTGTGCGACGTCGGGATGGGATCGCAGGCGCGACTTCAGGACGTTTCTTCCCACTTCCCTAAAGAGCGGGTTCAGCGGATCTTGAGTGACGCCGGGCACTTCGGCGCGCAGCGAGGGCGGCAGATCAAGCACTGGGATGGTGGCGGCGAGGTTGGCGCCCAGGAAGAAGGGGATCGAAAGCCGGTCGCCCCCGGCAGGCGGGGTGACGACGCGATGAATGTTGGCTTTTAGATAGCCGTTCGACGCCAGTTCGAGCAATTCCCCGACATTGACCACGAATGTCCCGCGGATCGGCGGTGCATCGATCCAGCCGCCAGCGCCGTCGTCGACCTGCAGGCCACCGACGACGTCCTGAAGCAGGATGGTGACAAAACCGCCATCCTTGTGAGCGCCGACGCCCTGGTCGCTTTCAGTCTGATCGCGGCCCGGATAGCGCACGATCTTCAAGAGCTGATTGGGGCCGTCGGCATAGATCGGCGCGAAAACATCCGGCTCCTGGCCGAGCGCTTCGGCAAGCGCCCGCAACACTGCGAGCCCAACGGCGGTAACATCGTCGATCCATTTGAGGACCGCCGTACGAAGCGACGGCAGAGCCGCGGGAAACTGGTTCGGGCCGATGAGACGTTTCCAGGCAGGATCGCCCGACGCCACCTGCAATCTTTGGCGTTCAGGCCCGAAATCGACCTGTTCGCGCCAGTCTTGCTTGCCCCTCGTGAACTCGAAGCCAGCGCGATTGTAACCGCGGAAATGCGGCGAGCGACGCATTTCGATTTCCAGTTTTTCCTCCTCCGGCAATGCGAAGAAGCGGCGCGCAAGCAAAATCAGATCGTCGATCTCTTGCTGCGGGATATCGTGGCCCGACAGGTAGAAGAAACCGAGGTTGCGGCTGATGTCACGAAGTTCGGCGAGCGCCTGCTGGCGTTCCGGATGATCGGTCGAAAACCGCTTGAGGTCGAGTATCGGAAGTTTCCTCGGGGCGGACGTCACGTCGTTCTCCTTCGTTCGAATAGTTGCGCGCGGTAACAGCAATGCGCCGGGCGCTCCAATCATTCCAACCAAAAAGCAAAGATTCAAAGAGACGCAACGCATTGATCAATCAGTAAAATGAAATGGCCTTTTAATTTTCTAGTGAATTTGTGGATTATTTGCCTGTGTTGACCTGGGGCCAGTGGCCGAATGAGCTCGCAGTCACGCCCTCGCCTTCGGGGGAGACGAGGATTTCCGCCACGCCGTCCCGGGGACGCAGGATCGAAAGCCGGGCGCCGGCAAGGCAGAATCCGCCATTGATGCGGGAAGATTAAAGCCTGATATCGTTCTCGTTGAGAGGAAAATTTCTCAGCAAGAGCACGCTGTAACCGTCCATTTCTCGTGCCCGTCCGCCGAAGCCGGTAGCTTGCCGCCGTTGAACTTCTTTTGGGGGACATTTCTATGGGTCGTATTCTCGCGCTTAGCGCAGCTTTTGCCCTTATTCTTTCAGGTCAGACCTTTGCCCAGACGCCGGGCAAGATATTGAACGCGTCCTACGACGTTTCGCGCGAACTTTTCGTGGCCGTCAACGGCGCCTTCATTCCGAAATACAAGGCCGACACGGGCAAAGATATCACCATCGACCAATCGCATGCCGGATCGTCGAAACAGGCGCGCTCTATCCTGGAAGGTCTTGAAGCCGATGTCGTCACCTTCAACCAAGTGACCGACATCGACACGCTCGCGAAAGGCGGTTTCGTGTCGAAGGACTGGCAGAAGGATTTTCCGAACAATGCTTCGCCCTTCTATTCCTTCCCGTCCTTCCTCGTTCGCGCCGGCAATCCCAAGAACATCAAGAACTGGGACGATCTTGTCCGCAGTGACGTTAAGGTAATCTTCCCGAACCCGAAGACGTCGGGCAATGCGCGTTACACTTATCTCGCGGCGCTCGCCTTCGCCAAGCAGGCTTACGGCAATGACGATGCCAAGGTCACGGAATTCGTCAAGAAGCTGTTCGACAATGTCCCGGTCTTCGACACCGGGGGGCGCGCAGCCACTACGACCTTTGTCGAGCGCAATATCGGTGATGTGCTCGTCACGTTCGAATCCGAAACCCGCGGTATTGCCAAGGAATTCGGCGCTGACAAGGTTCAGGCCGTAACACCCCCGGTCAGCCTGCTGGCTGAATTTCCTGTCGCCGTCGTCGACAAGGTTGCTGATGCGCGCGGTTCGCGTGATATCGCCAAGGCCTATCTCGCGTTCCTCTATACGCCGGCTGGCCAGCGCATTCTTGCCGAAAACGGCAACCGCGTGATCGATGCCACTGTATCGGCCGCTTACAAGGATCAGTTCCCGGAGGTAAAGCTGCTCAAGGTGGAAGACGTGTTTGGTCCCTGGGAGAAGGTCCAGAAAGACCATTTCGCCTCCGGCGCACTTCTGGACCAGATTTACGGTCAGCGCTAAACAGCCGGCCATGAATTGGCATTTACCCGGCGGAATATTCCGCCGGGTAAATTGTGTTTAAGGGGACCCGCCGTTGAAACGCCGTGTATTGCCCGGCCTGCCGCTTTCGCTGGGCACAACGCTCTTATATGTCGCACTGATCGTGCTGCTGCCGCTCGCCGCCCTCGTCTTCAAGGCGGCAAGCCTCGGACCCGCCGACTACTGGACAATCGTCTCATCGCCGCGCGCAGTCGCGAGCTATCGGGTGACGGTTCTGTGCGCCCTGGCTGCGACCATCTTCAACCTGTTTTTCGGCCTGGCGCTTGCCTGGGTTCTCGTACGCTACCGGTTTCCCGGGCGCCGGCTCGTGGATGCGATCGTCGACCTGCCCTTTGCCCTGCCGACAGCGGTTGCCGGCATTTCGCTGACGACCCTGTTTGCGCCGGGCGGATGGTTCGGCCATGTGCTCGACCCGCTCGGCATCCAGGTTGCCTACACACCGTTCGGTATTGTTGTCGCCATGGCATTCACAAGCCTGCCTTTCATCGTTCGCACAGTGCAGCCGGTGCTCGAGGAGATCGATCCGGCCCTCGAGGAAGCCGCCCAGTCGCTTGGCGGAAGCGATCGCGAGATCTTTAGCCGGGTCATTCTTCCGCTCTTGTCGCCGGCCCTCCTGGCAGGCGTTTCGCTTTCCTTTGCGCGCAGCCTCGGAGAATTCGGAGCGATCATCTTCATTGCCGGCAATCAGCCGTTCAAGACCGAGATCACCGCGCTGCTGATCTTCATCCGTCTGGAGGAATATGATTATCAGGCCGCGGCAGCAGTTGCTTCGATGCTCCTGATCACTGCTTTCCTCATGCTGACAGTGACGGGGATGCTGCAGAAGCACGCCCTGCGCTACACGGAAAGGAACTGACCATGCGCGCAAGACATGCGCCTCCACGGATCGGTGACGGCCCGATCGTCCGCCTCCTTTTGATTGGCGTAGTTCTGATTGTCGGTGCCTTCTTTATTCTGGCGCCGTTGATTGTCATCGGTGTCGAAGCTTTCTCCCAGGGCGTTGGGGTCTATTTCGCGGCCATCGCCCATCCGGACACCCGAAGCGCGATCTTCATGACCGTCGTGACGGCCCTGATCGCCGTACCGGTCAATACTGTCTTCGGCATTTGTGCCGCCTGGGCGATCACCAAGTTCGACTTTCCGTTTCGCCGGCTGCTTCTGATCGTCATCGAAATTCCCTTTTCGATTTCACCGATCGTTGCCGGTGTCTGCTACCTCTTCGTCTACGGCCTGCAAGGCCTCTTTGGTCCGTTGCTTCAGGACGCCGGCATCAAGGTCCTCTTTGCGCTGCCCGGCATCGTTCTCGCATCGATGTTCGTGACGGCGCCTTTCGTGGCGCGCGAACTCATTCCGTTGATGCAGGCGCAGGGCAGGGACCTGGAGGAGGCCGCAAMGTCGCTCGGTGCATCCGGCTGGCGCACATTCTTCGCCGTGACGCTGCCGAACATAAAATGGGCGCTGCTTTACGGCGTGGTGCTCTGTAACGCCCGCGTGATGGGCGAGTTCGGTGCAGTATCAATCGTATCGGGCAATATTCGCGGCGAGACCAATACGCTGCCGCTGCACATCGAGCTGCTTTACCACGACTATCAAACGGCCGGTGCCTTCGCCGCCGCCTCCATCCTGGCGATCCTGGCGGTCGTCACAATCGTCGCCAAAGTGCTTCTCGAGCGGCGCGGCGCCGGACGTGTGTATGCGTCTGCACAGGCGGCAGGTTCAATGTCTTACAATGGGGAAAAGCCATGAAGATCCGTCTCGATCAGGTCGTCAAGACGTTCGACACTTTTCGAGCCGTTCACGGTGTCTCTCTGGACATCGAAAGCGGTGAGCTCGTGGCCCTGCTCGGTCCATCCGGTTCCGGCAAGACGACCATCCTGCGCATGGTCGCAGGACTCGAATTTTCCGACGGCGGGCAAATCCACTTCGGCGACCGCAATGCAACGGACATTCCCGTGCGCGATCGCGGAGTGGGTTTTGTCTTCCAGCATTACGCGCTCTTTCCGCATATGACGGTGGCTGAAAACATCGCCTTCGGCATGAGAACGACAAAGGCTGCCAAGCGCACCAAGGCCGAGATTGCGGAACGCGTAAATGATCTATTGCGCCTCGTGCGTCTTGAGGGCCTGGACCGGAGGTTTCCCGGTCAGATTTCCGGCGGCCAGAAGCAACGCGTTGCCTTGGCGCGCGCCCTTGCCGTCGATCCCAAGGTGCTGTTGCTCGATGAGCCGTTCGGCGCGCTCGACGCCAATGTCAGGCGGGACCTGCGCCGCTGGTTGCGGGAGATCCACGAGGAACTCGGGATTACGACATTATTCGTCACACACGATCAGGAGGAGGCGCTCGATCTTGCCGATCGTGTCGTCATCCTGAATGAGGGCAAGATCGCCCAGCAAGGAACACCTGAACAGATCTGCCGCAATCCGGCCTCTGCCTTCATCATGCGCTTCCTCGGCGATACCAATGTGATCGAAACAACGGTAAATGGCGGCCGGGCAGTCTTCGATGGACTGCTGGTCGACGCTCCCGGTTGCGCCGACGGCCCCGCCGATATCCTCCTGCGCCCCAACGATCTTGCCTGGGCACCCAACGAGGCGARCGGCATTCCTGCAACGATCAGCAGGGTTTTGGACCGTCCTGGTTCCCGCCGGCTCGTCGCTCTCACGCCATCGGGCCGGACCCTGGAAGTCGATGCGGGGCCCGACCTGACGGTCGCGCGCTCCTCTCAAGGCTATCTCAAGATCGTGCGGTCCAGGGTCTTCGCACGGGAATAGCCGATCAACGGATACGACCGTTGTTCGACGATCCGCGCGTCTGCCCTCCGCAAAGTCTGCTCCGCAGGCTTGACGATCGGAATGCGGTCCAATCGGCCAGAGATCCGTTAACAGTTCTTTTCCCGGATCTTCCTTTAGTGTTTTTGCACCTCGTTTTGCCGGTCTCGTGACCGTGGAGCAGTGCCACACCCGCTTCCCAGATTTAACCGTCTTCTGGTGCATAGCACGTGCTAGAACGAAATCGCGGCGTGAGGTTTCGAGCCAGTCGTGGCGAAAGCTTCATCGAGGGCGTCAATGGCGTGGCATTCAGCTTCGATTCGTCCTGCCGCGGCCAGCAAGCAGGCTGACTGCGCGCCGAAGGTAAGCTCGGTAATCGTCTGCAGCGACAGCTCCATTGCGGGCTTTTCGTCGCTCCGAACCGCGCCGCTGGCAGATATGGACCAGACCCCACTGTTTTCAGGAAGGATCGGATCCGTAAGCCTGAACACAACACGGCTGTGGCGCCCGTAGGTACGTCCGTTGAGGAACTTCTTCAGGTCCAACGGCCTGATCCAGCTCTCATCGCGATGATCCGAAATCTGGACCGCCCGTGGATTGTCGATGAGAAGCTGCAACGGATCGTCGACGGGGCGGGACGGCAGGATGACCCTGTGGAGGATATCCTGAGAGAGGAGGTGCTCCATCAGCCCTCTCCAGGCATCGTTGTCATGCGCAACCAGATCATCGACGATGACCGTTCGCTGAGCCGAATTGAACCAGTTTTCGGACGGTTGAACGTGAAACCTCAGATAGCCGCGCTCGGCACCCTCCGATCCGATGACGACCGCATGATGTGGCGTCGATCCCTGTGCCGTGCGAAACTTCTGGATCTCCCACCAAGCATCCCAGCGAAGAAGGGTGGCGGCGCGCGGTGACGGCGCGGAGTYGGCTATCCTCTTGAACAGGTCGAAGTTCTCCAGAGCGTCCACGACCCGCCTTACGTCGTCCCGATAGCCGTGAATCAGTCTTCCTCCGTTGGCGAGGTCGACCTCCTGGCGAACCGACCAGGATGCGATTCCGTAGCCATAGCGGCCGTATATCCTGGCGTCCGAAGCGCGAAGGCCTGCAACAACGAAGCCTTTCGCGCGAGCCTGGCGAAGTTGCTCGGTCAGAAGGATGCGTGCGATCCCACGCCGCGAGTGCGTGGGGGAAACGCCGACATGCGTGACGGCCAGATGACTAACCCAATTGCCTCCAGGGAGGGCGACCGCAGACTCGAATCCGTTCGCAACGCCTTGCAGTTCGCCGTCGACAAATCCTCCGATCGGGGAGCCGCTCTGGAGATACGCGGCTTCTGCCTCCGGGCTTGCGCGCCCGATATCACCGATGCCCAGCATGGACTGCCGGAACTTGGCGAAGGCCTCCCGGCGCCCTTCAAGGTGGGCGAGCGAACGAACTTCGACATTGTGCAGCTGATTGGTCATTCTGGGCTTTCGACAATAATATACAGAGAAACGTGGACAACGATGGGCAGGCCGCCTTCGGATTCCTTGAGCGGTGCGGCGCGGGTCACTGCCGCTGGGCCTGTCCCATCGGTGGCTACACCGGAGCGAGGTGACCCCGGGATTTCAGGAGTGCTGCTGCGCCTTCGCCAAAGTGCCACGCCTCCTCGACATGCGGTTGTCCGGAAAGGATGAAGTGATTGAAGCCGGCTGCATGATAGGCTTCGATGAGATCCGCGACCTGTCCGTGGCTTCCGACCAATGCGGTCCCGGCGCCGCCGCGAACGAGACCGTAGCCCGACCAGACGCCGGGGTGTATCTGAAGTTCGCGCGCCGATTTCGGCAGGCCATCGCGGTCGGCATGCAGTGCGGACATATTGCTTTGTCCGACCGATTCAGACTTCGAAGCGAGGTCGCGCGCCTTTGCGACCTGATCCGGAGAGATCCAGGACAGAAGTTTGTCCGCCACTGCCCAGGCCTCGCTCTCGGTGTCCCTTGATATGACATGCAAGCGGACACCGAATTTCAACTCGCGACCCTTGGCTGTCGCCCGAGCTTTCAGCTTCGAGATGTTGTCGGCCTCCAGGTCCGGCTGGCGTCCCCAGACGAGATAGACGTCGGCATGGGATGTCGCGACTTCTGTCGCCGCGTTGCTGGCTCCGCCGAAGAAGATCTCGGGTAGACCAAAGGGAGCGGTGTTGATGCGCGCCTCGCGAATGTCATAGTGCTTGCCCTTGAAGGAAAAGGGCTCCTGCCGGGTTTCATCCGTGACGCCCCGAAGAACCTGGATGAACTCTGCTGTTCGTTCGTACCGCGCATCGTGGTCGAGATGGTCGCCGAATCGGGCCTGTTCGAAGCGATCCCCACCCGTGACCACATTCAGCAGCAGTCGGCCGTCTGTCACCCTTTGGAATGTCGCCGCTTGATGCGCGACGAGCGTTGGGGAGATCAGGCCGGGGCGAAAGGCCACCAGGAACTTTAGTCGCGTTGTCTCCCGGGATAGTGCCGCTGTTGCGATCCACGCATCCTCGCACCATGTCCCGGTTGGCGTCAGCACGGCGTGGAACGGCTGGGCTTCCGCCGCACGAGCCACTTCGCCGAGGTAGGAGAGAGTAGGCGGCCTGAAGCCTCCCGCGAACTCAATGAGGTGGCTGTCGTTTCCCGAACCTGTGAGCCCGCGGCTGTCGCCGTTCGTCGGAAGATACCAGTGGAGATTGATGCGACCGCTCACGGCTGTATCTCCGCATGGGCGTAGGCGTAGGATGGATCTATGATCGGGGAAGTCGTCAGGTCGCTGCTAGTCATGCGAAGTCTCGTTGTGCAAAGGATTCTGGTGGTAGGGCGGTCGCGCGCTTTCCGGGAATGGCTGCGATCAGCTTGCGGGCATACGCGGATTTCGGATCGCCGATGATTTGCCCCGCTGGCGCGACTTCCACGATCTTGCCGCCCTGCATGACGGCAATCGTATCGGAAATCGACGCCGCGACGCGCAGGTCGTGAGTGATGAACAGCATGGAAAGGCCAAAATCGCGCTGTAGTTCGGACAGCAGCGCCAAGACCTGCGCCTGAACCGAAACGTCCAATGCCGATACGGGTTCATCGGCCACCAGCAGCCTGGGCTGAAGCATCAGCGCCCGCGCGAGGGCGAGGCGTTGACGCTGTCCACCCGAAAAGGCGTGTGGTTTGCGGTCGGCAGCATTGGGATCGATCCCGACCCGGCGAAGCAGTTCCCCCATACGGGCTTCAGCTGCATCCCTGGCAAGGCCCCCGTTAATCGCAGCCTCGGTAAGAACGCGCCGGATACTATGACGCGGATTGAGAGACGACTGCGGGTCTTGGAACACCATCTGGACCAAAGGACGTCGCTCGCGAGTGAACAGATCCCCGGCACGGAGTATTTCCTCGTCCATGACCCGGAGCCGTCCTTCATCCCGTTCCAAAAGACCGGTTATGATCTGCCCCAGCGTTGATTTGCCGGACCCGCTTTCCCCGACGAGCGCAAGGGTCTCGCCCTGTCGCAACACCAGGTCTACGCCATCGAGCGCGGGAGTTGGCTCACGCGCGCTTCCAAACAATCGGTGAGGCGCCTTATGGCGTTTGCGGATACCCTTGAGGTCAAGAATGACGGGCGTCTCGACCGGGCGTCGCTCTGGCGTGGACCCGAGGTCTGGCACCGCCGCCAGGAGCCTCCGCGTATACGGATGCTTTGGTGAGGCAAGTAGGTCTGCAGCGGCTCCAGTCTCCACGATCTGGCCGTCCTGCATGACGACGATGCGATCCGCGATATCGCGAACCACTCCGAAATCGTGGGTGATGAAAAGGACAGCGAGACCGCGCTCGGCCCGCAGTTCGAGGATGAGCTTCAGGATCTCCGACTGTGTCGTGACATCCAGCGCAGTTGTCGGTTCGTCGGCAATCAGAAGCTCAGGCTCGCAGGCGATCGCCATCGCAATGGCCACTCTCTGACGCTGTCCACCCGATATTTCGTGCGGATACCTCTGAGCGATCTTTTCGGGATGCGGGAGATGCATGGACGCGAACAGCGACGAAATCTCTTCCACCGATCCCGGATGGCCATGGGCCCGCAAGGTCTCACGGACCTGTCTTCCGACGGTCAGCAGCGGATTGAGCGCTGTCATGGGCTCCTGGAATACATAGCCAATTCGTGCGCCGCGCAGTCGCCGCAGTTGAGCTTCGTTCAATGTCAGCACGTTCTCGCCGTCGAACGTCAGCGAGCCGTTGACCACGCTCAGCGCGTCACTCGGCAGAAGGCCAGCGATCGCGGAGGCGAGCAGCGACTTGCCAGAACCACTTTCGCCGACGATGCAGACCACCTCGCCACGTCCGATGGTCAGCGTTGCATTGGAGACGGCGAGCAATCGGTCTCCGCCCTTTGGAAGGGCGATATCCAGGTTTTCGATCGATACCAATGAGGTCGAGGCGTGCCTCATGGTCGGCTCCTCCCGGTACGCTTCGGATCCAGCCAGCGTTCGAGTCCGTCTCCGACAAGGTTGAACGCGAGCACGGTCAGGAATATCGCCAGTCCCGGCAGCGTGGATAACCACCAGTTCACGCTGAACGACGTCCGACCGGATCCGAGCAGGAAACCCCAAGAGACGGAGTCGCGGTTTCCCAGTCCGAGAAAGCTGATGCCGGACTCGATCATCACGGCGCCTGCGATCAGCAGAGATGCCTGGACAACCACCTGCGGCAGCACGTTCGGCAGCACATGGGAGACGGCGATGCGGAGATGCGAAAGTCCGCTCACTCTTGCCGCGCTGACCCAATCGAGACGGCGGATGGACAGCACTTCGGCGCGTACGATTCGGACGATTGGTGGCCAGGAGATCAGGGCGATCGCGAACACCACAGTCCAGYGCGTCGGAGAGAGGATTGCGACGATCATTATCGTCAGCAGGAATCCCGGAATGGTCTGAAAGACCTCGGTGAGCCGAATGATCGACTCATCGACGAGTTCGCCGAAGTAYCCGGCCAGCAGACCCAGCGCGGCGCCGAAGGTGACGGCGAATACGACCACGCTGATCGCCACCGCTAGTGTCGCGCGGCTGCCATGGACGAGTCCCGCGGCAAGATCTCGTCCCAGCATATCGGTTCCGGCTGGAAAGCCGGGAGAGAGGGGCGGCAGATTTGGCCGTGCAACCATCCGCCAGGGATCGCCGGGATAAAGGACGTCCGCGAAAAGAACGAGCACCGCCAGGGTCGCAAGGATCAGAAAGCCGAAAAGCACTGGAGGCCTCAGCAAGGGGTGGCTTGGGTGCCGGATCATGCCGTTCCCTCCCTATCGAGGCGTGGATCGATTATCCGATAGGCGGCGTCTGCGATAAGGTTTGCTAGGATCACGCCACAGGACGATATAATGAAGACCGCCAGAAGCACGTTGTAGTCCCGGCTGGCCAGAGCGTCGAAGGCGAGTCTTCCAATGCCGGGCCACGCGAACACCGTCTCGACGAGTATCGACCCGCCGATTAGCTGGCCAGCCTGAAGGGCGGCGAGCGTGATGGTCGGAAGCAAAGCATTTCGAAGCAAGTGATCTCGCCAAATGCGCCAGGGAGAGAGCCCTTTTGCGCGTGCCGTGCGAATGAAGTCCATGCCCGAGACCTGAAGCAGCGCGGTGCGTGCCACTCTTGCATGGACCGACATGTAGAAAAGCCCGAGCGTTAGGACTGGCAGAACCATGTGGGATACGCGGTCGCGGAATGCGGCCCATCCGCCTTTCGCGGCAATGGCGGATGTCTCCATTCCGTATGAGGGAAGCCAGCCGAGCTTGACAGCGAAAATGATGATGAAGACGAGGCCAACCCAAAACATCGGCATGGCGAAGAATGCGACCGATATCGTCGTTATCAGGCCATCGAGTGCGGAACCGGGCCTGCGTGACGCCACAGCGCCAAGCGTGACACCCAGTACCACGGAGAACAGGAACCCGCTTACGGTCAGGAGCAACGTTGCCGGAACCTTCTCGAGGACGATATCTATGACCGGACGTTGGTCGCGATAGGAGAGGCCGAAGTCCAGCGTTGCGACACTCTGGAGATACCGCCACAGTTGCAGGTATACGGGTCCGTCCAATCCGAGATGACGACGCAGATCGTCGACGAAGGCCGGGTCGCTGCCGCCCTGATCGCCGGCCAGTATCAGTGCCGGATCGCCGGGCGCGAGTCGAAGCAGCAGGAAGCTGAACACGATGACGCAAAGCAGCGTCACAAAGGCCTTGAGAAGCCGCAGCGCCGCGGTGGACGCTGCTAATCCCGTTCGACCTTTCAGCGACGTGAGCTGCGCCATCGCCTTACTTCTTCAACCAGACAGAGGCAAAGTTGTCGTCGGTGCCGAGCGCCGTCGTGATGAGGTCTTGAACCTTGTCGCGATAGAGCGTCGGAAACACGATGTCGTGGGTCCATACCATCGGCGCGTCCCGGGACAGGATTTGCTGGACCTTCGAGTAGATCTCCTTGCGCTTGCCGACATCCGGTTCGTGGGCGCCCTGGTCAAGGAGCGCATCGATCTGTGGATTGGAGTAGCCATTGACGTTACCACCGGTGCTACCCGCGTTGTCACCCTTCACGGTCCTGTACGCGTACGAAATGCCGATACCCGGATCGGCGGTCGTGTAGACGAAGTTCTGAGCAAGGTCATAGTCGAAGGTTGTGAGACGCTTGAACCATCCAGCTACGTCGACGGACTGGATTTCGACCTTTACGCCAACTGCCGCCAGAGCTTCCCGGAGATACTCTGCCTGTCGCGACCAGATCTCCCCGTAGGGCAGTGGGACCAGCTTCACAGTGAATCTGGTCCCGTCGGCGCCCACCTTGTATCCGGCTACGTCGAGCAGGGCTGCTGCTTTCTGCGGGTCATAGGGATAGGCCGTCTCAACGCTCGTATCCTTGTATGCGGACAGTCGCGAGAAGGGACCGTTGATCGGCTTGCCGTATCCGGCGAAAATCGTGTTGATGATGAAATCGCGGTCGATCGCCTGGGTGATCGCCTGTCGAACTTTCTGATTTGCGAGGATGGGATTGCGGTTGTTGAGATGGACGTAGCCGATCGGCTGCAGGAACTCCCAGCCGTCCTCGCTCGTCTTCACACCATCGAGCGCTCCCAGCCGCGGGATATCGAAATTCTCCACGTCGCCAGACCGAAGGACATCCACCTGTCCTGTCTCGAAGGCGATCGATCGGGAGTTCGCATCCGGTACGATCTGGAAGTCGATTTCGTCGAGGTATGGCTTGCCTTCATCCCAGTACTTGTCGTTCCGGACGAGGCGAATGATGCTGCCCTTCTTCCATTCGGCGAACTTGAAAGGCCCGGTGCCGATAAACTCCTTGTTCGCTGGCGCGGTGCGGTAGTCCGTCACGCCCAAATACTTGTGTGCTGGCACGATCGCGACGTTGAGGGACCATAGGAAGGCTGGGTACGGCGCTTTCAGGACAAACACGACTGTAAGATCGTCCGGCGTGTCGATCCGGTCGATCTCCGCTCGCAGATCCTTTGAACGTGCATGCTGAACAGGAAGAAAGTCGCCGAGGCTGAACGCGACGTCTTTTGATGTGAATGGCTCGCCATCATGCCAGGTGACCCCGGAGCGAAGCTTGAAGGTATATGTCTTGCCATCCGCGGAGGTGTTCCAACTGACCGCCAACCGCGGAATGGGCTGAATGTCCTTTGCCGAGTAGGCGAGCAGGGAATCGTAAATCTTGTCGCCAACAAACGTCGCAGGACCGAGCCGATTGATGCCCGGGTTCAGTGATATCGGCTCAGGCTGGACGATCAGATTGAGCGTCCCGCCCCGGTCCGCCGCAAGTGCCGACGATACCAGTGTCGACGCGATGAACGCTCCAGCGACGTGAAGCGCGTATGATTTCCAACCAAACCTAGTCACCACAGATCCCTCAATGTCTACTATTTTTGTAGATATGCTATAGAATCGTGACGAGGGGGCAGTCGTTCTGTTCTAATTTCAGCCCCTCTTGTGAAAATCCTCACTCGAAAATCGCCTTCTCGGTGCGTCTGATGTGTGGGAATTTTCGAGGCCCCCCGCAGGTGCCAAGCGCGATCTGGCGGAAGCGTATTCCGCAAACGCTCTCATATCAGAGCAGAAATTTTCCGACCTTGTCGAAGTTTGGAAGTTTGGGACGTTCTCGCGCCGATATAAATCTATAAACCTTATAGACTATATCAACTAAGGCACCGGATAATGAAACTTCGTTCTCACCGCTTGGCAATCCGACTGATTGTATCAAGCCTCGCGATCACCGCCGCGCTTGGATCACATGCTCTCGCAAGCGAACCACAATATGGCGGTACCCTGCGTATCGCTTCGCTTCAGGACTTGGATGCGTTCGACCCGCTGACGGGCTACAGCACCGATTCCTGGGAAATCTTGCGCGCGGTCACGCGCCAGCTCGTCACGTATCCGGGTTCGCCCAATGACATCAAGGACGATACCAAGCTGGTGCCGGATCTTGCGAAGTCGTGGGACGTGACTGACGATGGCAAAACCTACACCTTCCATCTGAAGGACGACGTCTTCTATTCCGGCCCGATCGACCGCAAGATCGTGGCAAGCGACTTCGTCTACGACATCAAACGTTTCTGCGATCCGAACAAGCAAGTCGCTGCGATCAACTACTTCAATCTCGCGATTTCCGGCTTCAAGGCCTATTGCCAGGAGTTTGCGAAGGTAACGACGGGAGACCTGGCAGCGTCCAAGGCCTTCATCGACAGTCACGAGATCGCAGGCGTAAGCGCTCCCGACGACAAGACGCTTGTCATCAAGTCGGACACAAAGAACTACGACTTCCTCAATATCCTGTCGATGAACTTCGTCTCGCCTTTGCCGCCCGAAGTAGCATCGAAGTACTTTCCAGATTCGGCCGATTTCCGGAAGAACTTCCCATCTAGTGGTCCCTACTACGTCGACTCCTATCAGGACGGCCAGAAGCTCGTCCTGAAGAAGGCCAAAAACTTCAAGCCGGAAAGCGACGAGGCCCGCAAGGCGTATGTAGATGAGATCGTCGTGGATTTCACGGCAAATAGCGAAGATAGCATTGTTCAGAAAATCGAGGCGGGCGAGGCGGATCTCTCCCTTTATCTCGACGTTCCTCCGCGCAGCGCTATCAAGCGTTTCCAGACGCAGAAAGAAGCGCAGCTGCATTCATCCAACAGCGGCGCAGCGAACTTCATCACCTTCAATGCTCGCCCGGAAGCCCAGAGCGACGGGGCGAACGCTCTTCGCAAACAGGAAGTACGCCAGGCGCTGACCTATGCTGTCAATCGCGCGCACCTTGTTCAGGTTCAGGGTGGTCCGATCGCTGCTGTGCCGTTGTCGCAGATCATCACCTCGACGATCCTCGGCCACGAACCGTTCGATCCCTATCCGACCGAAGGCAACAAGGGCGACAAGGTAAAGGCGAAGGAACTGCTTGCGAACGCGGGCTATCCCAATGGCGTCAAGCTCGACGCAATCTACCGGACGACCGCTCAGTTCGAAGCAATCGCCGTCGCGGTAAAGGAAGACGTTGCGGCTGCAGGTATCGAGCTCAACCTGATCCCCATCCCCGCGACACAGTGGTATTCGTTCATCCAGGATGCCAAGAGCAGATGGGACATCTCGCTGGGTGGTCAGTTCGCTCCCGACTGGCAGGGGCCAAGCACCCGCATGCTACTTGGTGGCTGGCTGAACTCGGATGCGTCGCCCTGCGGAACAGGAAACGTAAATTCGATCTGCTACAGCAACGCCGACCTCAACAAGCTTGCTGCTGAGGCGTTTCCATCGGACGACCCTGCTCCGATCTGGGCAAAGGCCGACAAGATCGTCTCCGCCGACCTTCCGTGGATCCCGCTGTTCGAGAAGCGCAAGATCGCGATCACGTCGGATCGCATCACCCACTGGGCATGGTCCTCGCTGGCTGTTCAGGCCGACATCACAAACATCGCGGTAAAGAACTGATCCGATGAGCGTCCTTTCCGTTCGTGATTTAAGGGTTCGCTTCGGTGCCGTAGAGGCGGTGCGGGGCGTGTCGTTCGATGTCGAACCGGGAAGGACGCTCGCAATCGTGGGTGAATCCGGATCAGGCAAGAGCGCCAGCCTTCTCGGCGCGGCGGGTCTCCTGCCTCCCTCGGCGTCGGTCGAGGGCAGCGTGCTCTATCGAGGCCTGGAAATCCTCGGCGCTCCCTCCGCGGTCTTGCGCAGAATTCGAGGGGCGGAGATCGGCTTCGTCTTCCAGGACCCCTTGAGCAATCTTCATCCCCTGAAGACGATCGGGGACCAGATAGGTGAAGCGGTGTCCGCACATCAGTCCGTCGGCCGCAAGGAAAAGCGCGAACGTGTCCTCAACCTGCTAAACGATGTCGAGATCTCTAATCCCACGAAGAGACTGGGAGACTATCCGCGCCACCTGTCGGGCGGCATGCGTCAGCGCGTCATGATTGCCATGGCGATTGCGTCGGACCCCGGTCTCATCATCGCCGACGAGCCGACGACAGCGCTCGACGTGACAGTCCAGGCGTCCATCCTTGATTTGTTGCGGCGACTGCAGGAGCGACATGGAACGGCTCTCGTGTTGATCAGCCATGACCTCGCAGTGGTCTCCGACATTGCCGACGATGTCGCAGTGATGCGCGATGGTATTATCGTCGAGCGCGACGGGGCCGATGTCATCTATTCGGCTCCCAAGCATTCCTACACAAGGGAGCTGCTGGGAGCTGCAAGGCTGGAGGGTCCGCGAACTTACACGCAATCCGCGTCGGTTGGTTCCCCTGAGCCTCTCATCGAGGTGGCGTCACTGGGCCGCTCGTTCGTCTCCCACCAGACAGTCCTTGACGATGTCTCGTTTTCGATAGGCAAGGGGGAAATACTTGGCCTGGTCGGTGAATCGGGATCGGGCAAGTCAACGATCGGTCGCCTGATCGCCGGGCTGGATCGTCCCGACCATGGCGCGATTACCCTGTCAGGTGCGCAGTACTCTAAGGCGGGAAGCCAGCCAAGGTTAGGCGGCGAGCGGCGCAGAGAAATCCAAGTGGTCTTCCAAGATCCCTATGCGAGCCTCAATCCGCGACGATCCGTCGAAGCGATTCTTTCCGATCCCTTCGTGATCGCCGGGGAACGTGACCGAACCAGGTTGAAGGGTTTGGTGCGGCGATTGCTGGCAGACGTCGAGCTTCCGGAAGTCGCACTTTCTCGCTTGCCCTCTCAGATTTCCGGCGGTCAAAGGCAACGCGTAGCGATMGCCAGAGCAATTGCATTGAGGCCGTCGCTGGTCGTCGCTGACGAACCAGTCTCCGCGCTCGATATTACGACACAGGGGAAGATCGTAGAAC